>JBAUOX010000429.1:0-5299 GCA_049579985.1 Isosphaeraceae bacterium
GCTGACGTGATGAAAACTTGGCCTTGTGCCGACTTCTCGTTCATCCGGGATTTGTTGCGCATTTTGGCTTGGCATAAGCCTGTTTTCGCAGGGATTGAACCGATACTCCGAGCTTCTCTCGGCACCAGTCCCAGACGTCTTTAACCCGACATCGCTCAAGCGCCTCGGCGATGGTTTCGATGGTCGGTTTCGAGACCATCGCCCCGAGGCTGAGCACCAGCCCGGTAAAGCCGCTCTTGGATTGTCCATCCTCTAACCCCTTGAGCTTTCCGAAGCAAGATTCCAGCACCTCTGTCGTCCCGGGCAGGCGCTCGCCGATCCGCACCTTGGACGACTCGACCGTCACGAATCTGATCAACTCCTCGCGCAACTCCGTGGCGGTGCTTGCCGACACCGCCGGTAAAGCCGCCGCCATATCTACTCCCGCTCCCACGTACAGGCACCGGCACCGAACGAAGTTCAAGGCGGCTTCAATCACTTCATGCCATTGCGACCATTCCGCCAGCATCTCCCGAAACTCGACCAGCCAGCCCAGCTTGGTCCGCACTCGCTCCATCGACACGTTGAACGGCGCCGCCTCCAGCCTGCATGGATCGTCCATCAACGCGAGCGTCTCCCGACCCCATTTCACCAATTCATGCAGGTTCATGAAGCGAGCCTTCGACCGTTGACAGGGCGGTACCAGGAACGCCAGTTCGGTCTGCTGGATCGCAGACTTCGCCAGTCCGGAGTGGCTGGCGAAACTCTTCCACCGCTCGTCCTTCTCCAACCGAGCCTTGAGCAAGCACGCTGCCATGTGCTTGATGTCGTAGACCTCGTCCGTCTCGGGATGGCGATCGATAAACATCTTCCCCCCCCCGTGGAGGTCAGCCCCGTGGTCATCCACAATCGCGCGGGGAACGCCCGTTCTCGACACGGCATCCTCCAAGCATACGTCCACGGTCTCCTTGGTCGCGTTGGTCATCGGCTCCAGGGCAATCAACTCCATGTCCCGATGGCACAGCGGCTGGCCCACGGGAAGCTCGCTCAGCCGAGTGCCAAGAATGACCAGACACTTGCACTGGCCGATCTGGATCGAATGGTCGATCATCCAGACCCAGTCCTCGGCCACGACCTTGGGGCGGAGCAGGGCCGCCAGGCCGATTCGCAAGAGCCACAGTCGGCCGGTCGACCAATCGGGGGCGGTTTCGTCGTACCGCGCCGACGGGCCGTAGAGCGTGATCACGCTGGCGGCGCAGCGCAGCGACGTGCCGCAAACGGTGACCAGTGATACGAACCGTTGCACCATGTCAACGGAATACTGCTGGCCGCAAGGTACGTGTTGCTCGGCCGAGTTGAACGACGTTAGCCCGCGGACGGCCTGGTCGTTTTTTTTTCTGCCAACGTTGCGACCTGGGCGCGCAGACTAGCGTTCTCGGCTTCGAGGACGGTCAGTTGGTTGTTGGCCTGCTCGGCCTTGAGTTTCCACTGCTCGCGGCTCTTGGTGACATCGGCCACGCGGTTCTTGAGCCGCTTGATTGAGGCCTGGAGTTCCTGGCACTTGCTCTTCCAAAGGTCCCGGCTTTTCCGGAAGAACCAGATCAGAGCGTGCGGTGGGCTCTTGTACTCCTTGGTTGTCTGCTTCTGAGCCTGAGCCGTTGTTTCGCCTGCAAGAGCAGCGTCCATGCGTCTCTCCTGTTGCCGCGTCCTTGGGAACACCCTAAACTCGCACTAGCGCAACAAAAGATGGAGAATCGGGCAAGGTGACTTTGACAGGTCAAGACCAACTTTTCTTCAGGTCACCGCTATGCCGTCAAGCCGGGGCGAGTGAAGCCTTGGGATTGGCGGAGTGGTCCGCCCGGGCGGCTCTGGCTAACGATAGCTCCAAGGTTCCAAGATGCTGTGGGGCGGGTCCTGGTGCCAAGCCGGGGCCGTCCCCGGAATCACCTGGTCAAGATCGCGGGGGAGCCGGTGGTTGTGCATGCGGGAAACCTCATGCCCATGGTCGAGTGACCCCCTGCCCGATCGGCCGACGAAGAACCCGGGTTGAGCCCGGGTTTTTTGTTGTACCGGATTTACCGGAAAACAAGCCGATTGAAGCCCCAAGATTTGCCATGGAAAGACGCTAGTTTCCGTTCCCATGGCAAGCGGATTCAACGCAAGCCATGAGTTATCAGGGACTTGCATACAACAGTCGAATCAATACTTGACTACAGCAAATCCTCATGCCGCATTAACGCGAGGGATCAGTTGATGGACTGACACTCTGCTTGTCCTGGGACTTGAGGACCGCGAATCGAAAAAGGCTATGAGGACAGCCGTGCGCGAAGGAGAGCCCGAGGCGGTATTGGCCAGGCTTTGGCTCGGACACAGATCGAACGGCGACCTCGGCCCACTCGCCGGGCTCCACTCCCCCAATACCGACCCAGAGCTTGCGATCCCCGGGAGGTAGGCAGTCGACGATCAGGCTGAGACCGGACTGGCTGATATTGAGAATCGAGGACTCCGTTCGAACAAACTTGGTTGCTGAAGATTCCTCTCCCTCCTTGAAACTCAAGGAGGCCCCGAGGCTCCGGCTCTGGTTCAAAGGAATCGACCCCTCGCAGGAGATGCCCATCACGCGCCGGAAGCCGAACGTTCCCTCAACGGGAGGGATGCTCTCGGCGACTTCCGCCCAGGCAAGGAGAAGTGTCATCCCCTCAACCTCGTACCGGAAGCAATCACGCTGATCCGGCTCTTGGCTGATGTATCCCTCTCCGCCATCCGCTGCGGTTGACACTCTCAGATCGTCGCGGGGGTCAAGGCCGGTGGCTGCCGAGCCTGCGTGGTGAGGAGACGAAGATTCTTCGTTGCAGGATATCCTCTTCCGTTCCCAGGAACTGAGCACCGGTCGCGTCCCGTTGCGAGGTTGATCCTTGGACAGGGCAGACACTTCTGACGCATCGTCGAGCGTCGGCTCAGCGTCGTTCACGACTCGCCCCGTTCGCTCGAACTGAGACGAGTGTTCATGGACATGGGGCGTGGCGCTGGCGTCATCAATCCGACCGGATGACGACTGAGATCCAGGCTCCATGAGGAGTTTCCTGCGGGCACTGCAACGGCCTCGAAGAGTCTCGAGAAAATCCGCTCCCGCCGGTCGTCGTAGCTCGTTCAGTTGATTCTCTGGGGAGACGTACGAATCCACCAACGACCCTCACCTTCGAACAGGCAGCCGCTGCACCCGCATCTGAAAAGCCATGAGATCGAGACGAGCCCGTGAAACCCTGCAAGTAGGCGAGGGCCGGACTCACCCCACGATCTGAGGAACGGGATGAGAACGGCCCTCGTCGCTTTCAACCAGCTCGGGGACCCTTCAGTTAACGCTAGGTTGCAGAGTGAACCCTGTCAAACGCGAAGGCGGATAAGGTGTCAGTCTCGAATGGCACTCGGAAATCCATAAGTTGCTTCTGGAACTTGGGATAGACAGATGTCGGTCCCCTTGGGCAGAGGATTGGTGAGTGCACGATCCAATTCCTGTCCCGGCAAGGAGGCTGACCATGCCCAGGCTACGCGACGGTGGATTTCCGAAAAGGTCAATCGCTCCACGAATCGGATGTTCTCCCGTTTCACGGCATCGTCGACGCCGAGATGGTCAACTCCGCGCTGGCCTTGGCGGGCGTCACGTTCAAGGAGCGAATCTACACTCCGTTTGTGACCCTCAGCGTGTTCCTCTCCCAAGTACTGGATCCTGATCACTCGTGTCGTGCGGCCGTCGCACGGTCGATCGTCTGGCGGACGGAAAAAGGGACATCACTGAATAGCGATTCCTTAGCCTCTAAGTAGCATGCATCAAGCGTTTACGTGCATGTACCCGAGGCTCCTTCGCCTCGCAAACTGGCGATATCAATGATGTCCCTTTTTCCCTCCCCCGATCCCAGACCAAACGTCAAACACGCAACTCGCCGGCTTGCCGCGCCTACTCCGCCATCTCCCTCCGGCTCGGTCCGGCGTCGGCTCCGCGACGACGCCGGGCCAGCCTGCGCTCGATGGCTCCGTTCCCGGCTCATTCCTGGACTGCGGCCAGGCGGAAGCCCAGGTCGAAGTTCCGGTCGTCGGGCGTGAACCCGTATCGGTTCGCCGACCGGCAGTTGCGCGGGTAGTCGCTCCAACACCCGCCCCGGAGCACCCGGTCCGCAGCCTGGGACGGACCCGGCGGGTCGTCGGGCGGCGATTGCTTGTAGTAATCTTTGTCGTAAGCGTCCCAGCACCACTCCCAGACGTTGCCGGGCATGTCATGAAGGCCGAACCGGTTCGTAAGCTTCTTCCCCACAGGGTGGGTCACGCTCCCCGAATTGCCCTCGAACCAGGCGTGCTCGTTGAGGTCCGCGGGATCGCCCCCGCACGCGTATTCCCACTCGGCCTCCGTCGGCAGACGGTATCCTGAGGCTTTCCAGTCCGGCACTCGGACCGTTCCCTCATTGATCTCGTAGAACGGCTTTCGTCCCTCCATCTCGCTCAGCTTGTTGCAGAACTTGACCGCATCGAGCCAGGAAACGTTCTCCACGGGATGCTGGCTGGTGGACTGGCCGGCGACCTTGTCCTTGCCTTGACCCGTTGACGCGAACCAACTCGGGTTGCCGTCCATCACGGCCTCGTATTGCGCCTGGGTCACCTCGGTGACGCCCAGGTAGAACGGCCGGGTGATCCGGACCTCGTGTTGCGGATGCTCGTCTTCATCGCCAGTCCCATCGGTCGAGCCCATCAGGAACGAGCCGGGCTCGATGCGGGCCAACTTCATCCCAATGGAATTTGTCCAATCCCGCCTTGGCTGGGGCTGAGGCCTCTGCGGCTGGGGTTCCTGTGACGGCGGAGCGGTGGGGGCATCGCCGTCGAAGACGACTTGCCCTTTGCGAATGGCCCGACCTTCGGCCTTGACCAGCGTGGCGCTGGTGACCGGGCCCCCGGGCCTTGTGTCGGAGGGTGGAGCGACCAGGGTCGGGCCGGGGGTCCCGCGCGGACGTCCAACCGGGGCGAACACGCCCAGGGCACCCAGGCCCAGGACGATGACCAGGGACAAGCCCGCCAGCGATACGACGAGGACCTTCCGGCCGCGATCGCTCATGGCGGTCGCCGCGCGGCGGGCGTGGACCTCTGGTCGAGCACCCCAATGGGCCGGCGAGGACACGGGCGCGGGTCGGCCGGGAGAAACCGAACCCCCCGGACATTCGGCGGACGACGACGCCTCCCTCGCCTCGCCGGGGCGGAACGTCCCCCGCGCCGGCGTCTCAACCGGCCCGGTCCTCGGGGTGATGCGGTCCTGGGCGGGGACCCCCGAGCGCAA
>JBAUOX010000430.1:0-12876 GCA_049579985.1 Isosphaeraceae bacterium
CCCTCGGTCGGAACTACGACTGCCGAACGGGCGAGTCCTACTTGGGACCACGTCCCGCGCAGAAGAAGGTCGACCGACTCTGTAGCGCGATCAATGAGCTGACGACAAGACGGAAGGCTTGGCGGGACGTCGAGGAGCTGATCAGTCGAATCAACCGCAAACTTCGCGGCTGGTCCAACTATTTCCGCATCGGGACGGTCAGCAAAGCCTACCGGAACATCCACAGCCACACCCGCTACCGGGTGCGCCAGTGGTTGTGTGCGAAGTTCAAGGAGCAGGGACAGGGAAAGAAACGCTTCTCTGACCAATACCTGCACCAGAAGCTGGGACTGCATCAGCTTGAACGAACGTCGCGGCAACGGTTCGTGGGCGAACGTGTGTGAATCGCTATTTAAACAAGCCTTGTCCGAAAGCCGGGTGCGGGAAATCCGCCCGCCCGGTTTGATGAGCGGGGTGTGGAAACGGAGCATGGCCAGACACTAAGGCACCGGTAATCGAAAGAGCCGGCAACAGTCTATGCTGGTCCTAAACCACCGCGCCACACCTCGACTCTACTAGCACTTGCTTCACCCCTAAGCCGCTTGCATCAAGCGTTTACGTGTATGTTCCCGAGGCTCCTTCCCCTCGCAAACGGGCGATATCAGTGACGCCCCTTTTCCCTTCCCCGTCTCGGTTTTCGACTCATACGCTGCAATTCACGTGAAGATGCCGGCTGTCGATTTTTCGTAGGCCATACAGTTTAGCCAGACGGAGAAATTGTCTCTGCCAGACGACCTTACCCAATTTTGCGTGTTAGATTAGAGCAGCAACTGTTGGGAGAGCTGCGTCCATGAGCACCGTAATAGCTCATCAGAGGGGTTTGGTCGGCGACCAGGTTCCCCTCGAGCTGATCGAGTTGAAGGAGCGGATTGCCGCTCAATCGGCCGACATCCGCGCCGAGCTTGAGCCTTTGGTAGAAGATGCAATGGAGCACGCGCGGTTCCGAGGACGGGCGATGGGTTTAGCCCGGGACGCCCTGGAGCGCTTCCGGCTTGACCTCGCGATGCTCGAGTTCGACCTGGAGGCCACCCGGCGCGAGAGGGAGGCTCTGAGAGCGCTGCTGGAATGATTTCCACGTGGGGCCCGATCAACGCCGGGTGCGGCGTTTGGGTTGGGCCAGCCAGGCCGTGACCACGCGGCCGACTTCGGCCAGGCTGTCTGCCGAACAATTCTTGGGCAGGTCGTCGGCCTTGTGCCAGTAGGGATAATCGAAGTCGATCAGGTCGATGGTGGGGATGCTGGCGTTATTGAGCGCGAGGTGATCGTCGAGGACTTCCCGGCCCACGCGGAACTTGAAACCCTTGGCATCGAGCTGTCGGGCGACGGCCCAGACGTCGCGGACCAGGTTGGCGGCGAGGTTCAGACTGTTGGGCTCCTGGCTGATCTGGAGCTTGCTGCCGCCGACCATGTCGAGGACCAGGCCAGCCGCGTACCGGTTGCGGCTCTGCCGTACCTCGACGTCCTCGACGTAGACCCTGGCGAACTCCTTGGAGCCCAGGAAATACTCGCCCTGGGTATTGGGGTGGCGGCCGTAGACCAGCTCTTCGCCGTCGAGGATCACCAGGTCAACACCCCAGGGCGTATCCATGTCGTTCAGGTGATGAGCGATTTCCATCAGCAAAGCGACGCCGGAGGCGCAGTCGTTGGCGCCCAGAAACGGCAGCTCGAGCCGGTTCGGATCGGTTTCCTCATCCGGGTGCGGACGGGTGTCGTAATGGGCGGCGACGACCACGCGCTCAGTGCGCTCTCGGTGCCATGAGCCGATCAGGTTGACCATTTTGACCATGTTGACCCGTTCTCCGGGGCGCGTGAGCGGGTGCGGAGTCGAGAAGGGCTGCTCGTGCAGGGTTGCTCCCATCGCCTTGAAGTGGTCGGCGACCATCTTCCGCTGCCGGGCATTGGCCTCCGAGCCCGCGATCCTCGGGCCGATCTCGCAGATCTGCTCGAGGTAACGAAAGGCGCGCTTGCCGTCGATCGGCGCCGGAGTGGCGGCCATGGCGGAATTCGCCTCCAGCGAGCCGAGCCAGGAAGAGAAGGGAACGAACACGGCGACCGGGATCGCGAGCACGCTCAAGGCGATCAAAAGACCACCCACGAGCCGCATCCGTCCCCACCTTGAAGCGATGCTGTCACTCTCCATGCGATCCGCTCCTTCGAGATGCCCGGTTTTCCCCGGCCATGCTCGGTTCCCGGGTTCCGAACCTTACACAGTGAACTCTGGATAGGTTCTTAGCAAGAGTGCCAGCCGTTCCATCGGCAGGCCGACCACGTTGGAAAAGCTTCCCCGGACGACCGAGACGAAAGGGTCGTTGTCTTGCACGCCGTAGCCGCCCGACTTCCCCGCCCACCGGTTCGATCGGAGGTAGTCCGCACGTTCGGCATCGCTCAAGGGCCGGAACCTGACGACGCTGCGCTCGACGGTCCCGATCCATTCATCACGTCCGGCCCGATACAAGCAAAGGCCGGTGACCACGTCCGTATCGTGCCCTTCCTGGAGCCGGATCATCCGCTGGGCGTCGGCTTGATCGAGCGGCTTGTTGAGGATCTGCGACCCGACGGCACAGACCGTGTCCGCGGCCAGGATCAACCCGGCTTGCCGGCGTCGGGCCACGGCCATTGCCTTGCGCCAGGCCAGGTCTGCCGCGTACTGCCACGGCGACGCCCCGGCCGCCGGTTCGGGTTCGGCCACGTCCGAGGGATCCACCTCGAACGCATAGCCCGCCTCCGCGAGCAATTGCCGACGTCGGGGCGAGGCGCTGGCCAGGATCAACGTCGGCTTCATGGACGATCAAGACCGATGCACACCGAGGTTATTATGATACTCGCTCAAACGTTCTTCGATCCTACGCCACTGGCCCCTTGCCAAACAAGTCGGAAACCGAACACCTTGAAATAGCAGGGTGAATCGACGCACGTCTCCAGGACGCGCACCATGTGGCGGCATCAATTCATGCTGGCTGGTTTCGGGCTTTTGCTGGTGTTGTCCGGCGTTGTGTCGGCGGCTGCGCCGGACGACACTCGCGTGGTCCACCTGGTTGCGGTTCAGCGTCAGCGCGATCCTCACGTGTCGGCGGCTGCGCCGGACGACACTCGCGTGGTCCCCCAGGCGAAGAACGATTTGCCGCGCGGGATGACGCCGCATACGTTTCTTTCGTGCCGGGTTAATAAGCCATCTGGCGCGATCCTGGGAGACTCACGGACTTCCGGTCGAGGCGGATGCCCGGCTGGCGGCCTCGAACTCCGCGAGATACGCCAGCGTACGCTCAAGCTGGTTCTTGAGGTGGCGGACCCGCAGGAGGCTGCGGACCCGGCACAAGAGCTCGACCTTGTTGACGGGCTTGGTCAAGAAGTCGTCGGTCCCGGCCTGCACGCCCCGCTCGAAATCCGCGGCTTCGTTGAGCGCGGTGACCATCAGGATCAGGAGGTCCTTGGTGGCCGGGTTGGAACGGATCTTGCGGCACACCTCGAAGCCCGAAAGCCGAGGCATCATGATGTCCAGGAGGAGGAGGTCGGGCTGAAACTCCTCGACCACGCGGAGCGTTTCTTCACCGTCATTCGCCGTGCGCAGCACGCAATCGAAATCACTGAGGTACGCTTCGAGCAGCTCAACGTTCTGCGTGTTATCGTCAGCGATGAGGATTTTCGGGATCGCTCTGGACTCGTTCAAGGTCAACCCTCCTCGAGGAACCAACCGGCTTCCGAGATTCCCAAAGGCAGGGAACAATCCTCGACAAAAGAGGTCATGGGAATCGGCAGCGGTGGGACCGGGTGTCACCCGGCATCGATCGCATGGCCGGGATTGGAAAACCCGCTCCGGAGGGAACACGCCCATGATCGAGCGGATGCCCTGCGACCGCTGATCGCCGTTTTCGACGAACCTACAGACAAGCTATCGGTTAACAACCCCGCTCGGGTTAACAACCCCGCTCGATTGTACCCCGAACCCGATCAGGCAGGAATCGGAATCGCTTCTGAGTGCTGCCGTTACGAACATCGCAATCTTGCCGGTCTTTCCATCCCTTCGGAATGTTCCTCTCAACCCGGGAAAGGATTCTCGACGCAGATTGCCTGACGGGTTGCTCGTGCTACAATTATAACGAATCTTTGGCCTCCCTCGTGCACGATGTTATCCGAGGCGCCAAGACCCTCCAGTAGAGGAGGCATCGCCGTGCCTCTGAGCGAGCTTGATCGCAAACTGATCGACCGGTGCTTGGGGCGTGAGCCTGGTGCCTGGAACGACTTCGTGGACCGTTACGTGGGATTGATCTACCACGTGATCCAGCACGTTGCACAGGCGCGCAGCCGGGTTGTCTCGCAGGCCGACATGGAAGACATCGCGGCCGAGATCCTGCTGAGGATCGTCGACGACGACTACGAGATCCTGCGGCAGTACAAGGGCGTCAGCTCGCTGCCGACTTACTTGACAGTGATCGTCCGACGAACCTGCGTCAAGGAGATGGTGAAGCGGCAACGTGAGGCCGAGCTCAGCCACGCCAGCGCCCATCGCGAGAACGTCAGTGACGCCTCGGGCGAGGTCGAGGCCATCGCCACCGCGGAAGAGGTCGATCGGATGCTCGAAGAGCTTCCCGAGCGGGAGGCTGAGGCTGTTCGGCTTTATCACCTCCAGTTCATGAACTACCGTGAAATCGGCAAGCGACTGGGAATTCCCGAGGCCTCGGTCGGGCCGATCCTCTCCAAGGCCAGGAAACGACTGCGGAATACCGCCGAACACCGGACCGCGATGTGAGTCCGGTTGTGCCGCTGCGCAATCCGTGACGACGCGTTTCGATCACATGGATTGACTGAGCGTGACGCGTACAATCCGAACGGTGCACAGCTCTCGAGGGTCATCGCTCCAGCGAGATGCCCGGGTTGGTCGCCAGAGCCGTGCCGCTGCTGCGGTCGGCCGGCGAGTCAGGCGCCGTTGGCACGGGGGCGTCGACCACGTCGAGGTCAAGGACGGGTAGGAGCATGGGACTCTTGGGACGGCCCTGGTCCTGCCGTCGCGGCGTGTTTGCGGCCGCGTCCTCGCCGCGGATCTGCAATGGGGGATTGAGGCGAACGTGGCTCCGCGGCTCTGGCACGGGAATTGTCTCGCGGACAGCCGTCGATCTCGCTGGGTCCTTTTGCCTGGCCACCTCGGCCAGGTTCACTGGGGTGTAGCCGGCGATGGTCGGCTGGACGAACCGGGCCGCCCGCTTGCTGGTGTCGAATTGGTTGATCCTCACTTCCTTCAGAACGACGTCGAGGGAGAGCATCTCCCGCTTCCACTCGAGCACGATGTTCTCTGGCATCGAGCAGGTTTCTCGTGCGGCCGTTGAGCTCTCTTCCGATGTCGGACCCGCCACGGGAAGATCGCGGTACTTCTTGATCGTCGCCCGGGCGATCGTGGCCTTGCCGTCGCTCGAGATCACCTGGAACTCGTTGACCTTGAGGGTGCTGTCCGAGACAACCATGACCCGGGAATAGGTCTGGCCGCCCGCCTTGGTGGGTGCGAACGTCAGCACGGTCGTTCCGGGCTGTGTACCGGGGCGCGTCTTGATCTGAGCTGCCTCATCGGGCGTGATCCCTTGCAGCCCCATCGCCTCCACGATCCAGTCGGGTTGATAGGTGACTGCCAGCGAGGTCGAGCTCAGCTCCGTGTAGTCACAGTAGTAGACCGACTTGTCCTTCTTGTTCTGGAACCAGAACCAGAATCGTTCGTCGTTCGAACCGATGTCGGCGATATTTGACATGGAGTGGGAAAGCTCGAGCTTGAAATTGCGCGGCCGCTCCACGGCAAGATGGCCGACCACAGCCCCGCTCTTGGCATCACCCTGCGGCCCCATCGTCACCGTGATTGCCGGCTTGGCCTCGAGACTCTGAATCCGCTCGGCGTTCTGGTTGTGCTCCGCGACAAACTCCTGGAGGTCGAACGTGGACTGAGGCCGGACCTCCGGAGGACGGTTGTGGGCGATCGATCCCATACTGGCCGTTCGACATCCGGCTGCGCTCAGGGTTGCCAGGGTTGCCAGCATCGCGGGCAGCAGACGTGGCGCAACCTTCATGGCCGAGTCCCCTTGAGGCCGGAAAACCGCCGCACGTAAAAAGCTCCCTTCGGCGGCACGGCAGGCATCACCGGCCTTGTACAGGTCGTGAGAACGAAGCCGGTTCGCAGAACGAAAACGGAGATGATTTCACGAAGGGACGCTCACCTTAGCCCATGTTGCCGGAAAGGACAACCGCGATCTCACGGCAGAATGCTTCAGTTCTTCTTATCGGCAGATTCCGGTCTCAACTTGCGAGGAACCGCTCCAGGGAATCGAAACCCTTGTCGATGGTGGCAAGATCGGTCGCGAACGACATCCGTGCATAACCCTCAGCCCCGAACGCCGAACCCATCACCAGCGCGACCTTGGCGGAACTGAGAGCAGCCATGCAGAACGAGGTGGAATCGAGGACGCATCGGTCGCCCAGCTTCCGCCCAAAGTGGTCCGAGACATTCATGAAGGCATAAAAGGCCCCGCCCGGTGGTGTGCATGTAACGCCGGGCAGCTTCGTGATCCGCTCCAGGACATGGTCACGGCGGCGGGCGAACTCGGCCCTCATCGCAACGACCGAATCCTGCGGACCGGTGATGGCCTCGAGGGCGGCCCACTGGCTGATCGAACACGGATTGCTCGTCTCCTGGCTCTGCAGGTCCCCCATGAACTTGGAGACCGGGGCCGGGGCCACCGTCCAGCCTATTCTCCATCCAGTCATGGCGTAGCTCTTGCTGACGCCCGAAACCGTGATCGTGCGGTCCTTCAAGCCAGGCCGCAACGTCGCAAAGCAGGTCGGCCGGGCATCGCCATAAGTCAGTTGCTCATAGATCTCGTCGGAGAGAACGCCGACGTCTGTCTGGAGTACCGCGTCGGCCAGGGCTTCCAGCTCGGATCGTTCATACACGACCCCCGTAGGGTTGGAGGGGCTGTTGATCATCAGCAGCCGGGTCCGCGCCGTGACTGCCTCCAGAAACTGCTTGGGAGACAGCTTGAACCCGGAGGCCTCCCTGGTCGTGATCACCACCGGGGTCGCGCCCGTGAGTTTCACCAGATCGGCATAGCTGACCCAGTAAGGAGCCGGGATGATCACTTCGTCTCCCGGCCCGCACACCGCCATCAGCGCATTGTGAATGGAATGCTTCGCCCCATTGGAGATCACGACCTGAGACATCTCCGTCGTCACCCCATGATGGCGCGTGTAATGGTCGGCCACGGCCTGGCGTAGTTCGGCAATGCCGGCTGGGGGTGTGTAATGGGTCTTCCCCGAGGTCAGTGCCTTGATTGCCGCTTCCTGGACGTTTGCGGGGGTGTCAAAATCGGGCTCGCCCAGCGCGAAGTCCAGGATCTCTAAACCTAGTGATTTTAATCGCTTGGCTTCGGCCCCCATCGCCATCGTTGCCGACGGCTCAATCAATCCAGACCGTGCTGCAAGCTCAAGTGGCATGCCTGATCCTTTCAGTGGCTCTTATTTCCTTAGGAAGCTCCCATCGTTGCCGATGAGATACGAACTGACCGTACCGTGCTGGCCAATGCACACATGGACGGATCTTCGCCCTATTGCCGGCTTTTTTCCATCCAAGCTTAACCCAAGAAACAATCTAGAATCTTTGCCAACGGTTTCATGGGACATCAATCGCTCAAAATTCTGAAGACCAGCCGGCAAGTTCGCACCAAGTGCTTGCGTTAAGCTACAGTGGGTATCGTTAGTTTGCCGATATCTCTTATTCCTCCCAGCTTCCGCAAACGATTTGCACGTCCCCGCGGGGCATGCTAAGTTATGCTATCAGGGCGAGCCGTGACACTTGTTGTCTGCCAGGGCCCGGGGATCGAGGAGCCGCATGGTTCGCGTCCGCGAGACGGGTGGGCAACGAGGAAAGACCCCGGTGAGTCTTTCAGGTTCGGGAAGCTTTCGATTCGAGCCTGGCGATCTCGGGGTAGGCATTGTCACGCAAGCGGAAGGATCGAGCCCAGTGTAACGCCAGAAAAAAGGGAAAGACAGGATCAAGGATCGGGAATCCCACACTGCACTCCAGATAACGCTACGAACGAGGGTGGGAGAGCAATATGTGCCGCGTCGTCGTGACCGGAATAGGTGTGGTCGCTCCCAACGGGATTGGCCGCCGCGAGTTCTGCGAGGCGATCCTGGAGGGGCGTTCCGGCGTCGGTTATATCGAGAGCTTCGACACCACGGGGCTGCCGATCAAGATCGCCGGTGAGATTCGGGACTTCGATGTCTTTCCCTACGTGGGAGAGCATCGGAAGAACGCGAAGCTGATGAGCCGGGCGGTGAGGTTCGCCGTGGGTGCCGCTGCCATGGCGGTCGAGGATTCCGGCCTCCGTGTGGAGCAGCTCGACCCGGGGCGGTTCGGCGTGTGCATGGGGACGGGAATCACCCCAATGGATGTTGGTGAGCTGGTGACTCCGATCCTTCGAAGCGTGGACGCCAGCGGCAGCTTTGATCCAGCGCGGTTCGCCCAGGCTCGCTCGGAGTCGATCTTCCCGCTCTGGCTGCTGCAGCATCTGCCCAACATGGCTGCGGCCCACATCTCAATCCTCCATCACGCGATGGGGCCGAATAACACGATCGTCACCGCCTGCGCCGCGGGGACCCAGTCCGTGGGCGAGGCGTTCCGGCTGATCGCTCGCGGTGATGCGGACGTCATGCTGGCCGGCGGGTGCGACAGCAGGCTCGATCCTCAGCTCCTGGTGGCCTACTCGGCCATGAAGGCCGTCAGTTGCTCGGTTCGGCCGCCGTCGGAAGTGTCTCGCCCGTTCGATGCCGATCGTGACGGTTTCGTTCTTGGCGAGGGCGCCGCGGTCCTGGTCCTGGAAAGTTTCCGCCGGGCCAAGCGGCGGGGGGCTCGAATCTACGCTGAGATCACCGGCTATGGCTCGTCCTTTGATGCCTTCGGCATCACCCGTCCCGAGCCCGAAGGCAAGGGTGCCGCGCTGTCCATGACCGCGGCCTTGCGCGAGGCCCGCCTCGACGCCTCCGAGATCGATTACATCAACGCTCACGGCACCAGCACAAAGCTCAACGACCTGATGGAAACCGTTGCGGTCAAGCGCGTCTTCGGGCACCGCGCCACGTCGATTCCGATCAGTTCCCAGAAGTCGATGATCGGCCACCTGATCGGAGCCTCGGGAGCCGTGGAGGCCGCCGCGACCGCGCTGTCGCTCGAGCGTGGAGTGGTTCCTCCGACTATCAATCTGGCAACGCCCGACCCGGCATGCGACCTCGACTACGTCCCCAACACGGCCAGGGAAATCCCCCTGAACAAGGCGATCTCCAATAGCTTCGGTTTCGGCGGCCAGAATGCCTCCCTGGTGATGTCGCGGGTTTGACCTGCTGATGCTCAGCGTGGAAAATGGATCATGACATGGGACGGACCGTGAGAATGTCAAATCAACTTGCCATTTGCCATTTGCCATTTGTCATTTGCCATTTCTGATTTGCCCTGCGCGAGCCAATAAGCCGTTCGCCACGCCCTGCCGCCGTCACCTTTCATAGGCAGGCGCTGCTCGAAGCCCTGACTTTTTGACAAGGGCCGATTCGCGGCTTAGGGTTCTCTGGCCAGCACGATGCGACCGGATCGAGGGTCCTTCCGGATCAAGGTTGAGCCGGGGACCACCTCGGGCGGAAGGCGTCGGTCCTCAGGAAAGCGGCCATGAGTCATTCAGGACGAAGAAGCGGGAGAAATGGCTCGCGGACGATAAACTCCGCGATGGACCGGCGCATTGCCTGTCGTTATCCCGCGGCGACCAGGGCCTTGATCCTTTCCTTGATTGAGTCCGGTTCTCTGGTGGACCATCCCATCGAGCTCGAGAACGTCTCGATGCAGGGTTGCCTGGCCAAGTCTCGTCGGGGCCCTCGGGTGCAGCCAGGCGAAAGAGTCTGGCTCAAGTCCTTCGGCAACAGTACGACTCCGGTGATCGACGGCATCGTGGTCTCGGCCGTCAAGCCGTTCCTTGGCAAGTGCTCGATCCGGATCCGCTTCCTTGCGCCGTTGCCCTACCAGACGTTCAAGATGCTGGTCTACGGTTCAGAAGAAATCGACATGAACCTCAGGGACCGACCGGACTACGAGAACGACCAGTACTGGAGATGATTCACCGATCAGCGCAGGATGCGGGGGGCCTGTGGGACAGGCGTCGCCCTCTCGCGGAATCGCGCCGGGGATTCAAACGGCGGGGGGCCGGCACGTCGCTCGGCATCGTGGACCTCGGCCGCCTCGCGGGGGAAGCCGGAATCGCCGAAGCGTTCAATTGTACACTCGGCCATATGGTTCTCGACCGCCAGCGTTGAGTAATTCACGCCGTCCACGAACAAGTAGCCCAGCGTCCTCAGGAAGCGGTCGTGGTGGGCGGCTCTGAGCAGCTCCAGCCGGCCGGCCCCGAGGAGGTGCCGGCGGGCGAACTCGAGCGACTCGCGACCGTGCGGCTGGTCCCCGGCGGTCGGGTCGCTCCCGTGCCCGATCTCGGGAGCGTCTATGCCCAGGATCCGGACCGTTTCGCGCGGGGCGTCGGGCCACGTGATCCGGATCGTATCGCCGTCATCGACCCAGACCGTGGCAGGGTCCACCAGGACCCTGGTCCCGGCCGGCCGCGTCGGGACTGTCCGACTGGTCGCCCACCGGGCGCTGCGAGGAAGCCGTAGCCCGGTCTTCGTCCGCAGAACCCCGAGGGCCAAGACCACGAGAAGGAGAAGAGTCAGCGTCCTGCGTACGAGCCGTCGGATCATGATCAAGACGTCGAGCCAGGTTGTTACCGCTTTCCTCGGCGAGCCACATCCCCATTCTGCCCGCGTGGGCGACGCCTTTTCCAGAGGGTGGGGAGACATCCTGCGAAGCTACGACGGTCCCACTCTTTATCGTTGACCGAAGAGAGGGGCGTGATCGAGTACACCCTGCCGGGAAGCCGTCGTTCGCCCAGCGAGGCGACCTGGATTTCGGCCCTCATGCCGACTTTGACTCGCGGCCCCGCGGCGGCTCGTCATCGAGGACTGCGCATTGCTTCCAGCCCGGCAGTCAAGCAGGTGAGAGTCTGCCTTGGATCCAGTTACGCAAGAGGGGACCCCATTGAGACTCGGGCAGGTCGGCCCCCAGGCTCAGGGCTTCGAGAACCAGTTCGGGGCTGAGCATCGGTAAGGCGAGGCTGCGCACGACCTCGACATAAGTGCACTCTTGAAGGGAGCCAAACCAGAGCTGTTGACGCCGGGGCCGAAATCGCCAGATCTCGGGGACACCGAGCGCGGCGTAGAGCTGCATCCGGCCTCTCGAGCTTCCACGATGATCGACTTCAATCCAGAGATCCGGGGGTGGATCGACCTCCAGGTCGATCTCGTCCTTGCCGCGGATCCGGGACTCATGAGTCAGATAAAAGCTTTGATCAGGTTCCTTTCCCCATCACTGTGACATCCGCGGACCGCGACGGCTGAAGGTTGTCGAACCAGTGCCCTGGCATGGAATGCCGAGCACGGAAGTCACCGCCAGCACCACCAGGCCGATCCTCCGGGAGTACTTCTCATGGCGGTATTGCGGTGACATAATTTCCAGCGTCCCGTCATGGTAGGTCATTCGCAAAAGGCGATTGCCCGGCGCTCGACGGACATGCTGATAGAAGTCGTAGGAGACCCCGTGGAGAGGAACCACGAGTCGAGTGCCAGGCAGAATTGAGGCCATGGTCGATGGGCTCCGGTCGTCGCGATAAGGTTGGATTCGATTAAATCACACAAACACGCTCCGGTCGAGCGAGCGATATCCCACGGCCTCGGCGATGTGCTGGGGCTTGATCTCTTCGGAGCCTTCGAGGTCGGCGATGGTCCGCGCAACACGCAAAACCTTGTCGTGGGCTCTTGCCGACAAACCAAGCTCTTCCATGCCGGCCTCGCATGCATAGGATATTACCACCAAACGGGTTACAAGCCACGGAATCAATCGTGGGCGGCATCGTCCCATTTCTTCGTAGGGTGGGCCCACGCCCGTAGGGTGGGGAGGTCAACCCACCGGACACAAACCTATGTCTGTTGGTGGGTTGCACCCACCCTACCCGGGACTGCCGAGCTCGCTGTGGGACGATGCTTCGAGGGCTAGTGGGGAGCAATTGAGCCCGGCGCTGCCGTATGGGCGGTTCTCGAGTCCCGGGCGTTCGAGACCTGACTTCGCCTTCTGCCACCGTCTTGAGCACCGGCCACCGTCGGCTGGACCCCGATGAGCTGGCCAGGCAGTCCGGCGGAAAACTGTTCCACGGCGATCAAGGGGCGGACGATCTGTTCGACCTGGCCGTCGCTGAAGGCGTGCTGCATGGCGTCGTCGGCCAACTCATTGGCGATCGCCGCCATGATCATCCCCTGGTCCAGGGCCAGGATGCGACCGGAAGTCACCCCCACCGAGACGTCCACGGAGTCCTGGAAGCCCAGGGGGCCGTAAATCGGCAAGCCGCCGGAGAGGGCGCGGAGATTGGCGACCGCCTCGTGAGGGGCGTAACGCAGGGCGAGGAAAGAGGCATGCGGCGTAACGACGCCGTGGGTGGATCGGGTCGAATGAGGCATCAGGGGTGGCGGGACGGGCGGGACGATTTCATAGGAGAAATAACCGAGGCTGTAGGTCCCCAGGGCCTTCACGCCGTAAACCTCGTATCCCCCTCGCGGACTGGCGGCGGGCGAGAAACCCCAGTAGCCGTAGCCGGCCTCCTCCAATCCGTGGGCGATCTGCGCCCGGACATAGAGCGGGTGATTGATCCCCCAGCTCCGCGGGGCCCAGACATCCTCGGGGACGAACAGCGTCACCATCAAGGCCTCGAACATGCTCCCGCC
>JBAUOX010000431.1:0-1844 GCA_049579985.1 Isosphaeraceae bacterium
TACGGGGTTGATGGAGTTGGCATTCTTGGCGCAGAACGACAATGAACACTATCTTCCCGAATTGGAACTCTATCGCCAGCATCACAAGGAGTTGCAGGGAGTTTTCTTGATCCAGGATGGTGGGTCAAGCCACATAGCAGGTCCAACACAAGGGTACTTTGCCAGGAGTCAGGGGTGGTGGAAGCCGCGCTATACGCCAGCGAACGCCTCGTGGTTGAATCAAGCGGAAATCCTCATCCATGCGTTCAAGCACTATTATCTGAAGCGGGCCTCGTGGAAGAGCCAGGAGGAGTTCAGAACCCATGTGATGGCTTCATGGCCAGAATACAATCATCGTTATGCCTGCCCCGTGGAGTGGACGTGGACGAACTACAAGATGCGGCAGTGGTTTGCAAAACACGCATCGGGAATTTAGATCAAGTTTTGTGAGCAGGGACACTAGGGCCTTTATACTGCGCGTCCCTGGTCGCGTCGGCCGATGGTTTGCCCGTCAAGCTGTCTGAGCGGGCCCTGAGAGGCCCTGAGCGGCTCGTTTCGGCACGTCCTACCGGGCCGGAAAGGGCAGAATCGTTGCAAGCCATGGTACGATGAAGGGAAACGGGACGATCGATGGATGTTAGGTAGGCATGGCAACGGAGCATGCGATGAGCGACAATCCGCCCGATAAGGGGAGCGGGGTTCGTCCGCCCCTGGCCGAGAACCGCCTGTTGACTCGCGCCTTGCGCCTCGGCTGGCCGGTTCCTCCCGAGATGAAGGCGGCCGCAACCGAGCGAATGGGAGAAATTCTCAAGACGTCGAAGTCCGGCAAAGCCTGGGTGTCGGCCGCGCGTGTCTTGGTCGGGATGGAGCGGACCGAACTGGCCGCCGTTGACCTGGCGCTGCGTGCCCAGCAGGACAGCCCGGATGCCGCCGTTGGGGCGGACGTCATCCGTCAAGCCGCCGAGAAAGGGCGGGAACGACTGCGGACACGCAAGGCGGACCCCGCCTCCCTCAAGGCTGCTCACATGGCTACCCTGACAGAGCTGATCCGCGCCAAGCTGGACTCCATGCACGAGGATAACAGCAAGCTGGCCGACTTGCTGCGGGCCGCGGCGGAGTACGATCGGTCGCATCCGGAGCAGGCCGCGGCCGTCGAGACGGAGACGGCGAAGCCCGATCCGCCCAGGCCCGAACCCGCCAGGCCCGAACCGTCGCCCGAACCGTCGCCCGCCGACATCGCGGCACCGGGCGACTTTGTTCAGATTGGGGATATAAACATCAATCTACCCGATTAGTGGAGGTGAGAACATGGGAATCGATTGGGAGCAAGTGCGGATTAATCAACAGATCGTCGAGCGGGAACGCAGGGACCGCGAGTCCGTTCAGGGCATCGGTACATGTAAGCGTTTGATGCTGGCTTCCCGCCGCGGTACAATCGGGGCGGTTTGGTCCCGCCGCCGTCCGTTTTTAAACGGGGCGAAATCGGGGCCGGCACACCGGCCATATTTCTGGGGGGATTTGGGGGTCGGAACGCGCCAGGGCGATCGACGGGGCCGCAAGCCATATCCTATCAGGCTCGATCCCAGGAGCGCGCTACGGGGCCCGCAGGGGCGATTCTAAGGCTGTCGAAGCTGCCGACACAAAGCATACGAGGCCAGAATGATCCCGCTTAACCCAACGATCGCTAAGTGGTCCGTTTCACAAATAACGTCGTTGTTTCGGCGGACTTTTGGTAGAAGGAGGTGGACTCCCCAAAAATCCCGGCAAGGAAAGGATGCCGCCATGCCTGGACCGAGACCCGCTCTCTGTACCTTCCCTGATGATTTTCTGCAAGAGGCCATCGACACCGTGGGCCGCCGAACTGT
>JBAUOX010000432.1:0-5781 GCA_049579985.1 Isosphaeraceae bacterium
CCGGCCTCGGCGCTGAATTCCACCTTGAAGTGCTTGAAGAAGGTCTGGCCCAGCAGGGGGTCGACGTCGCCCTTCTCGGCCGGCATCACGGCGCACTCCACGTTCTGGACCGTGAACTTGCCGACACGCACCGAGGGAATGACCAGTCGCTTCGCCTCGACCACCGTGCCGTCGGCGGTTGTCAACCGGACCGTGGGATCAGCGGTCTTGGGCTTCAAGCCGATGCGACCGGCGAGCTTGGTCGAGATGGTCGTGAGGCTGGCTCCCGTGTCGAAGATCATTTTCGTGGCGGCGGACGAAGTTGATGAAACCGGGCGGCCGCCTTGCTCACGTGCAATTGATTATAGGATCGCGGCGCGGAAAGTTGAATGAGAGCGGCGCCGGTCTCCGTGGGCCGGGCGGAGGTGGCGCAGGCCTTTGCCATCGCGCCGGATCAACGGCGGTGGCCTGTTGCTCCCTTGTCCCGCCTGGCATAGGGAACGGTTGATCCTGAAACCCGGCTCGGCACGGTTGACGTGCCCGGAGCCCGATCCTCTCCCTCGCCGCAGATTCTGGTCACCACGTAGGTCCCACTCTTGGGGTTCCGCTCGATGTCCACGAGTGCCAGGTCGTCGGCGTCCTCCAGGAGGTGAGTGAAGCTGCGATAACCGTAGTAGCTCTCATCGAACGAAGGCTTCTTGCGCTTCATCGTGTCCTTGATCATCGAGGCGTAGAGAACCTCGTGGTTCTCGCGCCGCAGCGCGTTGCAGGCTTCGACCAGCAGGCTGAAGACTTCGCGCTGCTTCTCGTTCAAGGAGGGCGGCAGGTAGGAGTTGAGGTTGGTGGCCAGTTGCTGCTCGTTCTGCTCCTGCCGCTCCAGGTCCTCGTAGTAGATGAACTCATCGCAGTTGTCGCGCAGCAGGTCGGAGGTCGAGCCTTTCATTCCCAGCCCGATCACATGCTTGCCGTTCTCCTTCAGCTTCGACACCAGCGGCGAGAAGTCGGAGTCGCCTGAGACGATCACGAAGGTATCGACGTGAAGCTTGCTCCAGGCGAGGTCCATCGCGTCGACTACCAGGCGGATGTCCGCCGAATTCTTCCCCGTCTGGGACCGCTTGGGAATCTCGATCAACTCGATGGCCGCCTCGTGAAAGGGCGCGGTGTAGCTGGGAAAGCGGCTCCAGTCGGCGTAGGCCTTCTTGACGATCAGCTTTCCTTTCTCAACGAGGCGCTCGAGCACCTTCTGGACTTCAAAGCGGATCTTCCTCTGGCTCTGGAAACCCATGGCCAGGTTTTCCAGGTCGATGAAGACGGCGAGATTTCGTTCGCGTTCGGTTTTTGACATGGAAGGGGAGGTTCGCAGCCTGCCTGGGATCGGATCAATGTCCGTATTCGCACTCAGTCGCCAGAGACCGAGGGTCAATGGCTGGGAATGACGAGCCTGGCTCGCTCGCCGGTTCAAGCCATGCAGGCTCAGATTAAGCGAAACGCCGGCGATCCGCAACAAACCAGCGTCACCGGCGGCTGACGGTCTCTGAGACATCGCGCCCCAGTCGGCCCCGCGGGCGTCACCGACAGTCATCGAAAGTCGAGCCAGGTCTTGCCATATCGCCACTTCCCGCCGGGGGGAAGCGTGGCAACCTGAAGAGGCCTGCACGTGTGGCAAGGTCGAGACTTGGCCCAGGGGTCGAGAAGTCCGGCAACGATCTGGAAGAGATCGCCTGGTAAACCGGCTGCGGATCTCGAAAAATCCGGTTCGAGTCGCGTTGACGGGTCTCGGCGGCCCTGATACACTCTTACTTTCCTGCGTGATGTGCGAGGTTCGGTGAGTTCGGACTCACTCTGCAGCGGTCAGGAATCGGAAGGACAGACCTTGGTGGCGGGTATCAGCAACGAGCGAATTCGGATCCGGATGGAGGCCTACGACCACACCATCCTTGATCAGTCGGCGAAAGACATTGTCGATACCGCCAAGCGAACCGAGGCGATCGTCCATGGACCGATTCCCCTCCCCACGCGGATCGAGCGTTACACCGTGCTCCGCAGCCCGCACATCGATAAGAAGTCGCGGGAGCAGTTTGAAATCCGGACTCACAAGCGGCTGATCGACATCGTTCAGCCAACCAACAAGACGATTGACGCCCTCAACAAGCTAAGCCTGCCGGCCGGTGTGGACATCAAGATCAAGGCTTCCCCGTCGGGAGCCTGATCGATCCTCGGTCTCCACCGTCCCGGTAAGGTGCAGCGGGTCTCTGGGTTTCCTGAACCGCGTGCGGCTGAAGCGCACGCGATCGTTCGGTTGCGTCGGACGCCTCAATCGGGAGGGCCTTTGATGGTTCTCCGAGAGACAGCCCCGGCGCCAGGGTTGCCGAAATGCCTGGCCGTGACCCTCGCTGAAACCTGACCTATTTCCCCAGGTGACCTGGAAGCGAAAGCCCGCACTTCGCGGCGCCAGCGGTGCCGCGATCCCTGCCGGCAAGTCAGCGCGTACCGCAAGGTTACGGAGTGAGACGATGCAAGTGGGACTGCTGGGGCGCAAGGTCGGCATGACCCAGATTTACCAGGTGGACGGCACGTCGGTGCCGGTCACGGTCCTGGAATGCGGTCCGTGCACCGTGCTCTTGGTCCGGACCGAGGATCGCGACGGCTATCACGCCGTGCAACTCGGTTTCGACGACAAGAAGCGCAAGAACGCCACCCAGGCCGAGCGGGGCCATGCCCGCAAGGTCAACGCCGAACCGAAGCGTTACGTCCGCGAGGTTCGGCAGTCCGGACCGACCGACGTGACCGAGGGTCAAACCTTGACGGTCGAGTTGTTCAAGGAGATCAAACACGTCGACGTCACGGGCACGAGCAAGGGACGAGGTTTTGCCGGTGTCATCAAGCGGCACGGCTTCCGCGGCCTCCGCGCCACGCACGGCGTGAAGCGAATGCATCGCCATCCCGGCTCATCGGGCCCCAGCGCCGATCCGTCGAGGACCCAAAAGGGGGTCCGCAAACCCGGCCATCACGGCCACGCCCGGTCCACGGTCCGCAACCTCGAAGTGGTCAAGATCGACGCGGCCAACAACCTGCTCCTGCTCAGAGGAGCCGTCCCGGGTCCGCCCGGCGGCTACCTGACCGTCCGCCAGACGAACAAGGCTTAGTTGAAGAGAGATCCACCACCGCGACCAGGGCTGCAAACCCGGCGGTCCATTCCTTGATGGGTTCACGATCATGTTGACCATTCCCGTTTTCAATACCGCCGGCGAGCAGGTGGGCCAGGAGACGATCGACCCGGCCGATTTTGGCGGTGCGATCAACAAGCAGTTGCTGCACGACGTGGTGCTGATGCACCTGGCGGCCCGCCGGGTCGGCACGGTCAACACCCGCGGCCGAGCCGACGTCGCCGGCTCGGGCAAGAAACTGTTCCGCCAGAAGGGCACCGGCAACGCCCGTGTCGGCGCCAAGCGAACCAACAAGCGCAAGGGTGGCGGCTCCGCCTTCGCCCGGCGCAACCGCGATTACCGCTACTCCATGCCCAGGAAGGCTGTCCGGGCCTCGATCCGGATGGCACTGCTCTCCAAGTTTCAGGACAACCAGGCCCTGGTCCTGGACGGACTGAACTTGACCAAGCCGCAAACCAAGGTCGTCGCGCAGGCGCTGCGGGCGATCCGCCGGCCCGATCTGACCGAGACCGAGACCGCCGAGGCCATCGGCGAGACCAAGACCCAGGCAATCAAGCGAACTCTCGAGGGCCGATCGGTCCTGATCGGCATTCCCGGGTACGATCCGGTCCTCTACCGCAGCGCCCGCAACATCGAGGGCGTCGCGGTGGCTCCGGTGAGCGAGTTCAACACCTACGACATTCTCAAGCAGCGCTACCTGGTGCTGACCCGTGAGGCCCTCACGGCCCTGAAGCAGCGGGTCAAGGACAACACCGAGCGCCCTGATTCCACCGCCGCGACCCAACCGGCCGCCGGCCCGGAGAGCTAATCCCATGGTCACCCTTCGTCGACCTCCCAAGTACGAGCGTTCCGGGCCTGTCCTCGACCCCTACCAGGTTGTCATCCGGCCCCTGATCACCGAGAAGGCCACGCACCTCTCCGAGCGGCACAACGCCTACACCTTCGAGGTCAATCCGCTGGTGACGAAGACCGAGATCAAAGCCGCCGTCGAGGCCCTGTTCAACGTCAAGGTCCTCGACGTCCGGACCCAGAACCGGCGCGGCAAGATGCGGCGCTATCGCCTCAAGCTCGGCCGAATGCGGAACTGGAAAAAGGCGATCGTCACACTCCACGAGGAATTCCGAATCGATTTCTATTGAGCGGAGAGTCAACGACCCCATAGCTAAAGCTAGGGGCTTGGAGAAGGGCTAATCCGACGCAAGCGTTAGACTAGAGGGCTTTGATGTTTCGGCAACACAGCAGACGCCTGGTGGGCTACCGAAAGCACGTCTTGGATACTTCCCTAGTCTGGACCGCTGCTGGCTGCGCCCAAGCCGACGACGGGCCTCCCCACACTTCGTGCGTGGGCCCGTCTAAGCCTGCCTGGCAACCTCGAAGGGAGAACACGGGAGACCGGCCCGGCCGTTTGTCGGCATCTTCCGGTCTTGTCCGGACTCGTCGTGAGACGCTCCGGTTTTCCGTTCCGAGTTATCCTTCTTGGAGGACGCGGCTCCTCCCCATGCCTGAAGGCAGGGGTCCCCGCGGCGAAGAAATTGATGGCCAGGGGCCAGTGTTTACTCGCTACTGGCCGCTCGCCACTCATTCAGGATACCAAGTGATGGGCATTCGCACTTACAAACCGACCACAGCCGGGCGTCGCAATTCGTCGGTCAGCGATTTCTCCGAGCTGACGGACAAGGAAAAGAAGCCCGAGAAGAAGCTGACCGAACCGCTCAAGAAGACGGGGGGCCGCAATAACCAGGGGGTGATCACGGCGCGGCACCGTGGCGGCGGCCACAAGCGGAAGTACCGGATCATCGACTTCCGCCGCAACGACCACGACGGAACCGCGGCCCAGGTCACCCACATCGAATACGATCCCAACCGGTCGGCCCGGATCGCACTGATCGTGTACCCTGACGGAGAGAAGCGTTATATCCTGGCGCCGGACGGGCTGAAGGCCGGGATGACCGTGATCAGCGGTCCGGACGCCGAGCCCAAGGTGGGCAATTGCTTACCGCTGTCCAGGATCCCCACCGGGCTTTCGATCCACAACATCGAGATGCAACCCGGCGGTGGAGGCAAGCTCTGCCGGTCGGCCGGCGTGGGCGCGATCCTGACCGCCCGCGAAGGAGACTGGGCCCAGCTCACCCTACCCTCCGGCGAAGTCCGCCGGATTCCGGCCGCCTGCCGGGCGACCATCGGCATGGTCGGCAACCCCGATCACATGAACATCCGCTTGGGCAAGGCGGGGCGGAAGCGGTGGTTGGGCCGGCGGCCGCATGTGCGGGGAACCGCCATGAACCCCGTCGATCACCCGATGGGCGGCGGTGAGGGCCGCTCCAAGGGACACACTCCCCGCTCTCCTTCGGGCGTGCTGGCCAAGGGAGGCAAGACCCGCCGTCGTCGCAAGCCGTCGAACAAGGCCATCATCCGCCGGCGGACCAGCGTGCGGTACGGGCAACTCAAGATTTAGTGAGTAGTGGCGAGTGGCGAGTGGCGAGTGGCGAGTAGCCAGAACAGAAACAGATAGCACGACCAAGGTAAAAAGTAAGATCTGAATCGCAGAAGCTGGTGACTACCTTCGTTTTCACTCGCCACTCGCCACTCGCCACTCGCCACTCGCCACTCGCCACTCGCCACTCGCCACTAATGA
>JBAUOX010000433.1:0-7809 GCA_049579985.1 Isosphaeraceae bacterium
CAAGGAAACGGATCGGATCGCGGCGCTCGCCGCCGAGCTTCGCAAGCTGGGTGCCCGGATCGACGAGCTTGCAGACGGCCTGGTCATCGCGCCTCCCGCCTCGGCCATGCTCCTGCCCGCCCGCATCAACACCTATGACGACCACCGGATGGCCATGTCGTTCGCCTTGGCAGGGTTGAAGTTCCCTGGCGTCACGATCCTCGACCCCGGCTGCGTGGCCGAGACTTATCCCGGATTCTGGACGGACCTGGAGGCGGTGCGGTCCTCCTCCGGAGCCGGAGGAGCCGGTTTCTGACGTTGCTGCCTGGCCCAGCGTAACGAGATCTCGGTGCAAAGCTGGGCGGTACGGTCGAGCGCACCGCCATCGAGCTTGGTCTCTTTCTCGCCGAGACACCCAACACCAAAGAGCGCCACATAGTCTTTGAAGCTGTTCTGAAACGGCCACAGAAAAGTCAGGGCGGAAAAGGGGTTTGTGGTCATCGTGCGGTGAGGGATCCAGAGGTCCTCGGCGGCGGTTGCGGCGAGCGGTCGATTTCGTCGCGCCGCGATGACGATCTCCTGGCCAATTCCCGGCCCGTGCACGATCACCAGCAAGGTTGGCTTGTCCTGCCATTCGCGTTTGAGCAGGCGCACGACCTCTCGCGCCCCGGCATGACCGAGTCTTTGCCCTCCCGCGGCCACGCAGATCGTCTCGAGACGCTCCGATCTTGAAACCGGCCAGCTTCGCGCCAGCTCCAGCAAGAACGCCGGGCCCGATCGCTCGGCCGCGGACGAAGCCGCCGAGGACTCCGAATTGCTCCGGAACAGCCGGAATCCCCGAATGGCTTTGAACCAGATCGCAGCCTGACCGAAGCCGGCCGCAACGAGGAACAGCCAGCCGGGAAGACCCTTCGCTTTCAATAGAAAGAGAACAGCAAGGTAGAGAACGATCATCAGCATGAAGCGAGGATCCGGCAGTGATGCCGGCAAGACTTCCCCCAGAGGCACCTGGAACACCACGCGTACCGCCGCGGAGCAATTCATGGTGGGACGTGCGACGATCAAGGGAACTCGCTCCCAAGGAGGCCAGTTCCAACCCCCATACCGACAATGTGCCAACCTCAGACATTCCCAGAGTAACGCTGTCAGACAGAGGACCATGCCGGCGCGATGCGCCAGGGTGAATCGCCCCGGAGTGAGCCAGCAGAAGACGGCGATCGCGATCAGCGTTGCGAAGCCGATCACCGCGGTCCGACCGAACGCCAGCTCGCCAAATCGCGACCCGCGGAGTTCTCGACGATCGGTTTGCCATTGAAATCCGTGAAAGCCTTCCGCGATGAAGTCCGCGGCGCGAGCCAGACCACCGGGCCCCGCGAATCGAGCATCGCCAAGCTGTTCCACTGTCTGAACCACCCGGCCGGCCTCGAACTTCATGGCCTCTCTCGTGCCTCGCCCCGGATTTCCTCCTCCGGATTTCAAGAAGAGCTCAAGCTGCCGCCAGTCAAAGGAATGATTTCCCGAACACGGCATGAAGAACAGCCCGAGCTCGGAGGAGAGAAGGGGAATCACCCGTGCCGACGTTCAGCCTGCGCAGGGCGAAAGGCTGGAATGCCGCAGTGCCAGGTCGATTGACCCCCTCGAGCGAAGAAAATGCCAGGCGGTAACCCGCCTCGACGGCAAGTTGCATCGTTCGCGCGGTAAAGGCGCCCCCCCATCCAAAGGGATATGCAAGTGCTTTGATTTCAAGGCCAAGCGAGCTTTCCAGGAACCGTTTCGATTCGCTCAGCTCGTGGCGCTGCGCGGAATCATCAAGACCGGCCAGCGCGCGATGGCTCTGACCGTGCGACCCAACGGACATGCCGGCGTCGACCAGTTGCCTGACCTGGTCCGAACCCATGAAAAGCTCGCACCCCAGCGACTTGGAGTCGATTGGCATTTCGGCCTGCTCGTCAAGTTGAGCCAGGAACCACGGCTCATCCTCGATCGCACCGTCGAGGAACGAGCGGACGACCGTCATGATGGCCATGGTGCGCTGCCGGCCGCCCGAGGTTGGTTCCAGGTTGATGACGATGGGATCAACGTCTCCAGGGCATCGCTCCAAGGTCAGCCGCGGAACACGCGTTCGCTTGAGCACACAGGCAACGTGGTCCCACCAGGGCAATCGCGCTGCGTTGAGAAACCCGGTCGAGATGAAGAACGTCGCCGGCACGCCGAGCTTGCGGAGTATAGGCAACGCCGTCTCACAGTTATCTCGGTAGCCGTCGTCGAACGTGACCAACGCTATCGGTTTTCCAGCGTTCGGTAAGACTCTGGCGTTCATGCCCTTATCGGCGGCAATGTTGAGCAGAGCTTCCAGGCCCAGAATGTGAAACCGCGTGGACAAGAATCGAATCTGGGCCTCAAACGCGCCAGGCGTAGCCGAAATCACCGGGTCGTAGTAGGGGTTGGAGGCGTTTCCGGGCACGGCGATCCGATGATAGGTCAGCACCACCAGCGCCGGCCGCCTCAGGGCAATCTGCTCCAGAAGCCCGATTAACCCCAGCGACCCGAACGCTCGGGCCAAGAGCTCGCGCTTGTTGGTAATTCGATCGAGCAGGCGGCGAGGCAAGGGAAGCAGGCTCCATGGAGACGAAATCGGGAATCGCTCTATTGTGCCATAAACCGAGCTCGGGAATCTGCTTGCCAAATGCTCAATTGCGGGGGGCGGGGGGTGGAGGCACCGCCAGGAAGCTATGCGGGATTGCCCGAGGCAGAAACCAGCAGGCTGGGGTCAAGGCCAAGGGTGCCGTTCAACACCTCGAGATAAGCCGAGGATCTTGCACGTTCGAGCTCGGCCGCTGCGATCTCGCGGCGGCGCAAGAGCTCGGCAGGATTTTCCTCCCACATCTGTGCATGATTTGCAAGGAACTCATCGACGTACCGCAGGTGGCGTTGCCAGAGCGTGACGTCGCTCTGCTGTTTGGCAACGAGCCGCTTACGGTACCAGTCGCTCCCGAGGAGATAGTCAAGCGTGAACATCCGGCGAATTTCCGGCTGGTGGACATCCTTGCCCTCGAAGGTCCCCTTGGCCATGATCGAGAGCAAGGCCAGCAGCGGGGGGCAAGCATCCTCGATGGACCGGTCCTCGAAGTACTGCCAGGCCACGCGCTGCTGCGCCTCGACGACGTTGCGGATCCCATCCGCGAAGGCGTCCAGATCCTGAATTTCAGGACGGAGAAGCTCTTCAGGAAAGACACGGGCTGGATGGTCGAAGATCCGGCCAAGAAACGCGCGTGCGAACTTGGCGGTAATGCGATACCCCAAGCGACTGGCGAGGACCTTGGCTCCGGAATGTTCGAAATCACGCAGGGGCTCGAGGTATCCCTCCTCGATCAGAAAGGCCGGTTTGCGCTCCCGCGGGGTTAACCGGCACCAGAGTTCGGGGATGAGCAGGCTAATGTCGTGGTCAACCCGCATCTTCGGGCCAATATAACCCGCGGCCGTGGAGAAACCAGCCAGATCGGTCAGGATATACGAGACCAGGGCGGCGTTGAGATCGACGATGGGTCGGAGGGCGTTGAACGGGCTCTTGGTCAGTGCCCCTTCCGAGCCGGCCCCGGTGGTCGACGGGCTCTTACCGGTGAGCGAGCAGATGAAATCCATGAACAGCTCGGGCAATTCCTGGTAGTGGATTGGACCGTAGACTGCCAGCGGGCGAATGCCCGCCGCCAGGTCGGGCGGATTATTTCGCCTTCCAACGAGCACGGCACTGACGGGGACTGCCAGGGGTCTGCCAGCAGGGATGGACCAGGCCAAGCGCATACCACGTTCAGCGACATAGCGGGGAAACGGGTCAAGCAGGTCGGGTCGGGTCTGAAGGTAACGCGGGTTCTTGCTCGGCTGTCCGTCAATAAGCCGGGGGTTTGCCGAGCAGACGACGTATCCGGTTCCTGATTCCGCGGCGCCGTGAAGGAGCTGCTGCATCGGGACAGTGAACTCGTCAAACTCGGTGACCCGCTGCACGATTGTCCCGGCTTGCTGGGCCGTGAGGGGCTCGAAGTTGGATAGGAAGTTGTCCGATCGCGCCAGGTCGGCTTCCGTCTGCCGGTCGAGGCCACGGTGAATGGCGTCATCGGGCCGCTGGAATAGCCGCGACTCGCAGTTGACCGCGAACTTGTAGCTGGCGGCCTGCAAACCCGGCAAACTCGCATCGAGCCGGCCAGCCGGAACGACGACCGATGCCGTGATGTCATCCTCCGTCTGCACCTTCGCCGCGGCAACGAAATCCTGACGGAGCTTGAAGGTCCTCCAGCCCTGCGAGGATAGCAAGCCCACCCGGAGATAGGTACCAACAAGCTGGCGGCCAAACGCCTTCAGCTCATGGCCTGGAAAGCCGTTGATGCTATCCACGCCGAACATGTCGCGCCAGTGCCCAAGAGTCTCCTCTGGGGCGAAACGCTTGATAATAAAAACAATTGGATAGATATAGTTGGGAAATGATGCCAGCCAGTCGTTGTACTCGTCGGTATAGTCTTCCGAGGGGGTGAGCAGCTTGATCACGCTGCCCAGCGATCGGAGTGGGCTGAGCACGGGCCGGCTGCCCCTGCGCGAGTTATCAGGCTCACGCCCGGGTTTCCAGCGATCGGCGTAATCCCGGTCGAAAATCTGCTGGACGAGATCAAAGTCTTTATCCACATCGGCCACGAAAATCGGCCCGTAGATCATGTAGTCGCGCAGGCTCTTGGAGATTTCGCTCTTTCCCCCGCCACTGACCGTGCACGGCTTGTGGCAATATAGCCCCTCGGCGACCGTACCAATCAGCCGCCAGCTTGCGGCACCGGGATGTTTTTCAAGCCGCAGCTTGTACCCCGAGGGGGTCATGTAGATCTTCTCGGGCGATAAGGGGATTGTGCATTCGCGTCCCTTGTGCGTCCACCAGACCTGGAGCTGCGCGATGCTCGCCCGGGCATCACCTGGAATGTAGACAAGGTCCGGGAACAACCGGTCAATCGCGTATCCTTCAGGTTGAAGTTCAACGGTGTCGGGATCATCTCGAGCCACGTCGGCGAGCGACCGTCCATTGCCACGATACTTGTTTGCCTCGAACTCGTAGCCGAACGAATAGCTGGCGAACGCCAGCGCACCTCCGGAATGCTCTTCCTCCACATTGCCCAGGAGGTTGGCGGCGAACGATATCTGGGTCTTCACCTCTTTCTTGCAGTAGCCGTAGTAGTTATCAGCGATGATGGTGACAATCACCCCGGCGGCAGAGCGGCAGGTCACCTTGAAGGCGCCGCCGTCGTTGTACGGCTCATCGGGATCGTGCCAGCACATCCCGTCCTGCTGTTGCCGCTTGGTCGAGTCGTTCCAGGCCGGTAGACCAAGCTCTCGCTTGGTAAGTTGCGTCAGGTGGGGGGCAAGGATGACACATCCCGTGTGCCCGGTCCAGTGCTCGACGTCAAGGCCGGCATCGTTTTCGGGCAGGTAAGGATCGCCGGCATTGCCGAAGATCGACTCGACGAAATCGAGGTTGCTGACCAAGCCCCCCGGCGCGAAGAACTGAATCTCCATGGTCTTCTGGGAACAGATCCCGGGAACCTCCGGGCAGACAATCGGGCGGAGCAGGAGCGAGACAAACGTTCGTAGAGGCCGAGGCCGATTCGCCGTGTAAGGTACGACCATCAACCCGGGCGTCGGTGCCAGAGCGTGACGAAACAGCGCAGTGAAAACCGGGCGCGGCACGGCCTTCTTATCCCCGGGAATTGGCAATCCCCCCTCGGCGATGTGGAACGTCCCCTGTGTCGTCCGGCGATCGCTGCGCGGGTTGTGCAAAACGCCGTTGCGCACGCGGAAGGAGGTGAGATAAGGATTACTGTAGCTGTCGGTTCCTTCAGGAATGGACAGCTCGCGGGCGATTCCGTATCGGGGCAGAACCAGCGATTCACTGGGCAACCGGAGGGGCGACTCCAGGTTCAAATCCCCGAAATGATCGTTCAGGAAGTTTTCGATCCGCCGGTCGGTCGGGCACCGCTCTCCCGTGCGATGTAAGAAGGGGCTATCTCCAGCCGGCAAGGTGACCGCTCGGAGCTGGCTTCCCCGTTCATGAGGGATTCTCCCGTCCTCGATGATTCCCAGAACTGTCTCGAGACTCATGAAACAACTCCTTTGTTGTTTTTCGGGCGTTGATGGCTGCCTGAACTCCGCTTTTCTCTGCTTTTCTCTACCAGTCGCGGCCCAAGGACGGGGCCGACCCCGCAAACGGGGTTCCCCCCGCCCGTGCTGGGTTGTTACGGCCCTGAACGAATGGGGAATGCGGAATGGGGAATTGAATTCATTCCGCATTCCACATTCCGAATCACACGCCCCGAAGGGGCAGGACAGGTCAGTACAGGCGGGGGGAACCCCGCTTTCGGGGTCGGCCCTGTCCGGCTGCTGTCCACGTGATGATCATGGCTCGTCTCATCGTGACTCCTCCTCAAATTAAATCAAAATCCGAGAACGGCGGCAACCTCCACGGGAAGCCCCGCCACACCATTGATTCTTCCCGAAGCACGCCTGGCACGCGGAGTCTTTTTCCCGAAAATCCTCTTCATCGTCACGTATACGCGTAATCCGCCTCGATCGGCATGAGGTGAAAGGGGATTCCAAGGGGAAGCAACCTCTGGCGGTCGCGGAGGTTGAACTCAAGGACGAACCGCGAAACGAATCCGGATCGATGCAAAGCCTCGGCCATCCAAGGTGTGCTGGCGAAGGTCTGCGCAACATCCGCTCCCTGGCGCCCCAGCTCCTGCGTCAAAGCCAGGATGGCTCCATGCCAGAGCGGGACATCGGTCTTCGCGAGCAAGCAATCCACGATCTTGCCCAACCGCACCCGTCCCCCGTGTTGAGGAACAAGGTTCAAGACGGCAAAGCCGCAAAGTCGATCAGGAGGGGCAATCAGATGCCAGCCAGACATCGCCTGCCGCGGAAACTGGAGCAAGTGGTTAAGACGCTTGGGATTGCGACCGGTCAGGATCGCATGAGCCTGGGCCCGTTCCAGGATCGGTTCGATCTCCGAGCCGAACGCGCTAACTTTGCGGGGCTCGACCTGGATTCGCGCCGACCGAGCCGGCAACAGCCCCCTTCGTACCAGATCTCGGGCCAGTCGTGATCCCCTCGCGGCGAAGCCGAGTGCCGGAACCCGGAACCAGTGCGCGGGACAGAGCACGCGCTGATAGACCGGAATCGGATCCCTGGCCACATACCCCCCACCTTTGATAACTGTCCGCGCTGCTTCGGTTCCCCCCAGGCCGAACTGGGTCGGAGCACTCCCATGGGCTCTACGCATCAGGCTGGCGCCGACCGAGCGATGCTCGGCCGAACCTAGCCAGTCGATCATATGCAGAGTCGCGATGCGTCCGCTGGGGACCGCGTCCCCCTCGAACGCGGTGCCGCAAATCCCCACGTGGCCGATGACACGGCCTGCCTCTCCGCGCGCTAGATAGCTGCGGGGCGCTTCATCATTCTCGCCGAGCGGCTCGAGATACTTCCACCGCAGCACCTCGGGTGCCGCGAAGTCGGCATCCGGCGCCGCGTGAAACCCAGCTATCAGAAAGCGGCCAACATCGCTCAGATCGTCGAGCACCAGGGGACAGATCTCGCGGGTCATGGGCCCCTTCTCATCTCATGCCAGGAATTGCTTGAGTAACGCACGCGGCAGGCCGATGTCGATAACGGCAACGTCGCCCGTGAAAGCAACGGCGCCAGCAACGGCAAACCCGAGCTTGGGAGCGGCGAACGTGGCCGTCGCGCGGGCGCGGATGGCAGTGCCCAGCGGCATGCCCGTGTCGGCATCCAACCCCGAGGGAACGT
>JBAUOX010000434.1:0-21245 GCA_049579985.1 Isosphaeraceae bacterium
GGGTTGGGGTGAGGGGGCTGGGCACGACCAAGCGCCTTGTCCGAAGGGTCGAGTTGACTGGTGCGACCCCTCTCCCTACCCTCTCCCGCAAGGGGAGAGGGCGAAATAACCAACGGCTTGCCATGACTTTACGGTTAATTCAACGGTATTGGCCCTAGCCCCGCGACACCAGCCCCTTGCCGCCGTCCGAAAATCGGCTTCGTTGGCCCGCTCGATTCCGCCTTGCTTCGTTCTAAGTTGCAATCTGACAATGCCTTAAATCCGAGCAATTGGCTTCCCTCCTTGTCTGTGTGCGGATGAACGCGAGCGAACGGGAATCGGACAAGCGGGATCAGGAAATGCCGGGGCGGCACCCTAATTCAGTGCTCGGCCATACCCACCGAGGGCGAGGCGCCCGCCGAGCGAACCGTGATCTTGGGGAGGATCAAGAGGCTCGGCGGGAGCTCTCACTGCCTCGGCCCGCGGTCGCCGGTGGGGAACGAGCCCCAGCCGAGCTTGTCGCGGAGGGTCCGGTAGAAGCTGTGGCCAGGGAGCCGGACCATCGGGAACGGGGTCTTGCCGCGGCGGATGGTCACACGGTCGCCGGTCTGGAGGGGAATCTGGACCTGGCCGTCAACGACCAGAACGGTCGCTGTCCCTTCACGCCGAGGGACCATCTCGTAAGTCTTGTGGGCGCTGTCCACCAGCGGGCGCTGGGTCAGCGTGTGGGCGCAGAGGGGCGTGACGACGAACATGTGGGCGTTGGGAGGAAGGATCGGGCCGCCGGCGGAGAGGCTGTGCGCAGTGGAGCCGACCGGTGTGGCGAGGATCAGGCCATCGCCGCGGTAGGTCATCACACTCTCGCCGTCGATCGACAGGCCGATCTCGACCAGGTGGAAGAACGGCGCGGCGCGGATCACGGCGTCATTCAGGCCGCGGAAAATCCGGGTAGGCCCGCTCTTGGGCGTCAGGGTGCAGTTCAGGGTCATCAGGTTCTCGACCGTGAACCGCCGATCGGCCAGGTCGGCCAGGCGGTCGAAGAAGGCGGCAGGTGTGAGATCGGCGAGGAAGCCAAGGCGGCCGGCATTGATGCCCAGCACGGGCGTGGGGTGGTCGTTCATCCGCCGGGCCGTATGCAGCACGGTGCCGTCACCCCCAAGTACCACGGCGATATCGGCCGGTAGCTCCGACAGGTCGGAATCGGCCGAGAGGTCGATGCCGGCCAGGACCACCCCCGGCGCACAGACGATGCCGACGGCCAGCCGCTCGGCCTCGGCGTTGACCTCTTCCCGCGTGCCGTTGCCCAGAAGCATCAGCCGGAGCGTGGGCCGCGGCTCGGACCGGTCGGGCGGAGGAGGAGAATGCTCCATGAGGTCGATGGCCCCCAGCCGGGAGTGGTGATCCAAAGAGGCAATCCGGATGACCGGCTTTCCTGCTCAAATTCCATGACACCCGAAAGTGGGCATTCTGACAACCGGGATCGATTGGACCGACACCGATCAGGTCTTGGCGGACAGCGCGGCCGAGGCCGGTTTCGAGCCCGTACCGTTCGCGTGGTTGCCCTCCGAATCGGTATCAACCCCCAGTTCCGACAGGGACAGTCCGACGGTTTGGGCTAACGCGATTGCGGAGCGGATGATGCCCTCGACGTCGAGGCCGACCTCGGCAAGCTGCTCGTCGCGCTCGGCGTGCAGGACGAACCGATCGGGTAGCCCCAGGCGGCGGACATGCGTTGAAGGAATTCCCGCGTCGCAGGCTGCCTCGAGCACGGCCGAGCCGAAGCCGCCCATCAGGCAGCCTTCCTCCACGGTCAGGACGAACGCGGCTTCCTCGAGGGCCTTGCAAACCGTGGCCCGATCAAGCGGCTTGATGAACCGGGCGTTGACCACGCCGACCCGCAGGCCATGGAGCTCGCGAAGCTGCTCGGCGGCCCGCACGCAGGCCCCGAGCATCGCGCCGCAGGCCAGGATCATGCCATCAGTCTCCCAGTCGAGGACCTCGGCCTGGCCCAGCTCGATGGGCTGGGCTGCGCGCTCGACGACCTCAAGGTTGGCTCGGGGGTAACGGATCGCAACGGGTGAGGCATGCCCGAGCGCAAAGTCGAGCATGGGGTCGATGTCGTGCTGGTCGCCAGGGGCCATCACCACCATGTTGGGGAAGACCCGCAGGTAGGCCATGTCAAAGCTGCCGTGGTGGGTGGGACCGTCGGCGCCGACCAGCCCGGCCCGGTCCAGACAGAAGACAACCGGCAAGTCCTGGAGCGCAACTTCTTGGAAAATTTGATCGTACGATCGCTGGAGAAACGTGCTGTAGATATCGACGACCGGTCTGGCCCCGGCCTTGGCCATGCCGGCGGCGAAAGCGACGGCGTGACTCTCGCAGATGCCCACGTCGAAGAACTGGCTGGGAAACGAGTCGCGAACCTTTTGCAGTTTGTTGCCCTCGCACATGGCGGCCGTGAGAATGGCCACGCGGGGATCGCGGCGGCAGGCCTCAAACAGCGCCGCGCTGACCGCGTCAGTGTAGGTCCGGCTCGACGACGACTTGAGCGGGATGATTCCGTTCTCGGCCTTCCTGAACGGGGCAGGGGCGTGGAACTTCACCGGGTCCTTGACCGCCGGTTCGAAGCCGTGTCCCTTGTTCGTCAGGACGTGCAGGAGGATGGGCCCGTCCATCGCCTTGACCTTCTCGAGATAGCTGCGCAGACACTTCAGGTCGTGCCCGTCGATGGGGCCGAGGTAGGTGAAGCCCAGTTCCTCGAAGAGCATGCCGTGATGCAGCGAAGCCTTGATGGCGTCTTTGAACTGCTGGAACCAGCGCTCGGCGTGCTCGCCGACCACGGGGATGCTGGGCAGCAGGGTCTTCATCCTCTTGTTCCAGTCGTGGTACGTCGTGGACATTCGCGCGCGGTCGAGATAATTGGCAAGCCCGCCGACCCGCGGGCAGATCGACATCTGGTTGTCGTTGAGGATGACCAGCAGCCTGGTCTTCAGACCGCTGGCATCGTTGAGTGCCTCGAAGACGACGCCCGAGGGCAGCGCGCCGTCGCCGATGACGGCCACGGAATGCCGATGCGGCCGGCCCATGATCTCGTCGCCGACCTTCAATCCCAGAGCCGTGGACGGGGCGCAGCCGGCGTGCCCGGTCATGAACAGGTCGTAGGGGCTCTCGGCCGGGTTGGGGTATCCCATCAGCCCGCCCCGGGTCCGGATCGTGTACAGCTCGGTGGCGCGGCCGGTGATCAGCTTGTGCGGATAGATCTGGTGGCCCGTGTCCCAAATCAGGCGGTCCTGAGAGAAATCGAAGGTCAGGTGCAGGGCCAAGCAGAGCTCGACGACGCCGAGATTGCTGGCGAAGTGAGCCGACCGGCGACCGACCACGCCGATCAGCTCGGTTCGCATCTCGACGGCGAGCTGATCGAGCTCTTTCTCCGACAGCTTCTCGAGGTCGGCCGGCGTCCCGATCCGTGCCAGCAACGAGTCCGCATTCACCATCAACGATCCCTTTCCAAAAGAGCCAGCGCCAGCTCGCGCAGGCGGTGGCCGCGAGAGCCGAGTGGTGCAAGCGCCGCCACGGCCTCGTCGGCAAGCTGCTGGGCCCGGCGGCGGCTGCCGTCGATGCCCAGGAACCGCGGGTAAGTCCATTTGCCCAGACCGGAATCCTTGCCCACGCGCTTGCCCAGCTTGGTCTCGTCCCCCTGAACGTCGAGCAGGTCGTCGACGATCTGGAACCCCAAGCCGACAGCCCGCCCGTAATGGTCCAGGGCCTCTTGGTGAGCCTGGGGGGCATGGGCAATGACCGCCCCCATCTGCAACGGAGCCCGCAGCAGGGCCCCGGTCTTGCGGCGGTGAATGGCCTCGAGCTCGCACAGCGATCCGTCAATCCGCTCGTCCAGGGCTTGCTGTTCCGCCTGGAGGTCGGCCATCTGGCCGCCCACCATCCCGGCCGGACCAGCTCCCTCGGCCAGAATCCGAACGCAACGCAGGGCCGCTGAGACCGGTTCCACCTCGTGGGCGATCAGCTCGAACGCCAGGGTCAAGAGGGCGTCCCCCGCCAGAATGGCGGTGGCCTCGTCAAATGCCTTGTGACACGTCGCCCGCCCGCGCCGCAGGTCGTCGTTGTCCATCGCAGGCAGGTCATCATGGATCAGCGAATAGGTATGAACCAACTCGAGAGCACAGGCAGCTCCCATCGCCGCCCCGGAATCGCCGCCACAGGCTTCGGCCGCCATCAGGCAAAGCACCGGTCGCAACCGCTTTCCACCCCCCAGCACGCTGTAACGCATCGCCGCTGCCAGCCGGGCCGGCGTGGCCGTCCCGCAACCGGTGTCAACTTCCGGCAAACACCGATCCAGTGCATCATCCACCCGACGTCGCGCCTGGTCCAGGTAGTCGCGGAGCGGAACATCGATCGATGTCTGGGAGCAACTTGTCATGGGACAGTTCGTTACGTCATGTTCAGCACACCAAGGCGGAGCCGATGCGTGCTGGCGAGCACGGGCCCCTTGGGGCTTCCATCCCCGGCCGCTCGGTGCACTCGATATTGTTGACACTCATGACCAGAATGTCCACATGCCACCTCTTAAAACTTTGTGCCGCAAAGCGACTGATCCGGTTCCTCAACCGGCTGGGACATCTCGCATGTGGTGAGATGGAGGGGATGGAGAAAGATTAAGGCCAGGCAGTATTTCATAAGCCCTTTACTTATCAAGTTTTGCGCCCTATGGGAAGAGAGAACTCCAGAAAGCTGGATGAGTTCTCGCGTTCTGGAGCACCAGGCGGGGGGTGGGCTGCGAGGTCGAGATCCCGCGTACATGCCGCTCGTTCCAGTCGTTCCTCCTGGGCAAGGTGCCTGTTTCGTGGGTGCTTGCTGTGTTCCGGGTTCCAGAATGCAGGGCGGGCCGGGACAAAGGGGAGAGAACGGGGCATTACCAGTTGCAGAGACGCGGAGAGCGCCGAGAAACAAGGGAAGCGAGGAGAGCCAACGTCTCTTCCGCCGCTGGGCCTCGTTTCCGCGGCCGATCAGAACGGCGGCTCGAGGATGTCCGGCTCGGGCTCGGCCAATGGCTTGACTCGCCGTGCACGGGCCGGCTTCGGAGCTGCGGCTGGTCCGGTCTCCTCCGCGCTGGAGGTCGCATTCGAGCTCGAGCGGCTCCCCGCGTCTTTTTCGACATTCAATGTCGCCGTGGCGTCGAAGGAGGCGGTGACCGGGTTCCCCTCGGCATCCACGCCGGTCAAGAGCGCGACCGAGCGTTCAGCTCGCTCCAGCAGCGCGTAGCACCAGCTCAAGAGCCGCACGCCGGCCTCGTACTTGGTCAGGGCCGTGGCAAGTTCCGGCTCACCGCGCTCCAGCGACTCGACAATCTTCTCGAGCTGGCTCACCGCGGCCTCGAAGCGGAGTTCGGTTTCCTCGGGCATGGCTCACTCGTGGTCGAAAACCAGTTCCGGCACGTCCCGGTTTGCACCTCGGGTTCGGCGTCGGATGCTTAAATTACCCTGTTCTGTTCATCCGGCCAAGGGGTTGCTCCCATCGGCGAGTCTGGAGCAAGCGCGGCCAGGGGCGGCGTCGGCCACCCCTTTTGTTGTCCCGGCGCCTGGGAATCAGCCTGGGATTGGCGGGGTGGAAACAACCCGGCTGATCAAGTGGCCTATGGCCAGGCGGGTATGAATCAGGTCGTCGGGCTGGAGGTCGCGGGTTGAGCGGACCAGGGTCTTGCCGTCGGCCTGGAAAGTGAGGCTATAGCCACGGGTGAGAACCGCCAGAGGGCTGAGGGCATCGAGCGAGGCGGCCAGACGGGTCAGTCGATGTCGGCGGTCGTCCAGGTTTCTTTGCACACCGTGTTGAGCCCGCTTTGCAAACTGTTCCAGGAGGGCGCGAGCCTCGCGGAGCCTGGTCTGACTGATGTGGTGGATTCGCTCTGCCAGGCGGTCGAGGTGCATGGCGACCTCGCGGCAATCGGGAACGGCCAGCTCGCCGGCCTCGCTGGGCGTCAGGGCGCGTCGGTCCGCGGCGAGGTCGGCCAACGTGACATCGATCTCGTGGCCCACGGCCGAGACAACCGGTAGGCGAGAGCCTGCAATCGCCCGTGCCACGATCTCTTCATTGAACGCCCGGAGGTCCTCGGCGGACCCTCCGCCGCGGGCGATGATGATCAGCTCGGCGCCTTTGACCCGGTTGGCCAGCGCGATCGCGCCGGCAATCTCAGCACCGGCACCGATACCTTGGACGCGGGCCGGCGCGATCAGGACCTCGGCCACGGTCCACCGGCGTCCCGTCACCTGGAGCAGATCGCGAACAGCCGCTCCGGTCGGGCTGGTGACAATCACGATTCGCCTTGGATAGCGGGGCAGCGGCCGTTTCCGGCCAGCATCGAAGAGGCCCTCCGCCGCGAGCCGGGCGTGGAGCTGGCGAAAGGCCAGCTCGAGAGCGCCAAGGCCGTCTGGTTCGAGATGGCGGACGACGACCTGGTAGTCTCCCCGCGGGGCATAGAGCGTCAATCGCCCCAGCACTCGCACGGCCAGGCCATCCGACAGATCGAAGGCCAGGCGGTGGGCGTCACCCTTCCACATCACGGCGCGGATCGATGCGGCCTGGTCCCTGAGGCTGAAATAGACATGACCCGACTTGGGCCGCGCCAGGTTTGTGATCTCGCCATGCAGGGCGACATCCGCGAATTCTGCTTCGAGGGTGTCCTTGATCCGCTGGGTGAGCGAGGAAACCGTCTCGAACAGGGTCCCGAACGGATCGCTGCCGGGGCGAAACGAGAAGGCGCTTGACATCAGTATCAGTCTGGCGGATTCGGGGATCGAGGTTCGACACGAGTCCAAGGTTTTGCCCAGTCTACCGCGGCCTGAGGCCCATGAACAGGCGATGGCAAGGCCGTCCTTCACGCCCGGCATCCTCAACGCGCGGACGCCGCATTCCGGCGGCTGGGACGCGTCATGCCCGGGATGTGCTCGGCGCGCGGGACTGGATGATCCGCGACGGAATGATTGAAACAGGGCCAGAGCAAGTGGGCGACGGCCTGAGCGGGGTCGGTGGCGATCCGGGCTTCGAGCTGCTTGAGATAGTCAGCCACGGCCTCGCGCTCCTCGCCGGCGTGAACCCGGCCCACAGCCTCGAGCTCGAGCCGGAACCTGCCGCCGGGAAGATGAATGCAGAAGACGTGGAAAACGGGTGCCCGGGTGAGGACGGCCAACTCGGTCCAGATGGCCAGAAATCGTTGTGCCTGGCCCAGCAGCCGGCCGGGCCGGGTATTGGGTCCTTGCCAGGGGATGTCGCCACAGAGGTAGAGCGCCAGGCCGTCGCGCAGAGCTGCCCGGGCGCGGATCAGGAGCTCGATCGCGTCCGCCGGCGGCAGGTCGCGGCGCAAGAACATCTCGGACTGGGCATAAGGGCCCTCGGCGCTATCGAACCAGCGAGAGAGCTTGCGCGAGACGTGCCGGGGGCGCTGGACCAGGGCACGGACGGGCAGCCGCTTGCGGAACAGCCAGTGCAGCCCGGCGATGTAGGCCCCCAGGTGGCTGCCCACGAGGATGACGCCCACACCGGCCGCGCTCGCTCGCTCGAGGTGTTCGTACCCGAGGACTTCAAAACGCTCGAAGACCCGCGCATCCCAACGGCTGTCGAGCGTGTAGTCGCGGGCCAGGAACCTTGCCGTATTGGCCGCCAGGTCGGGCCAGAGGTCCTCGATCGGCCCGTCCAGATCGAGAGCGTCGCGGACCCTCATCAAGGTATTCCGCAGCCGCGCTCTTCGCCCCGGCCAGACCAGCGTCAAGATCTGCCCGAGCCTGCGCAGAACCGCGTCGGACCGGCTCGGGCCCAGGGTCCTGAGCAGGGGCAGGAAAAGCTCGTAGAACGCGAACTTCCAGCAGAAGACCCTGCGCAGGAGCCGATTCACGTTCGGGGCCCTTATTTTTGGTCCGCGGCCATGGCCCCCAGCCGCTGGTAGTCGACCTTGTCAGTCGAGGTGGCGGGAAGGCTGCTCATGAAGGTGATCGTGTCCGGAACCATGTAGTTCGGCAAGTAGACCGTGCAATGCCGCTTCATCGCGATGATCGAACGTTTCCGGTCGGGCTTGAGGGCCACGAAGGCGGCGATCGAGACGCCCGATTCGTCGGCCCGGGCCACCACGGCCGCACGGTCGACCCCATCATGGCGATAGAGGGCCGATTCGATCTCACCCAGCTCGATCCTGTAGCCGCGCTTCTTGACCATGCGGTCGCGGCGTCCGTGAAACCGGTAGCAGCCGGCGCCGTCATCGACGACGAGGTCGCCGGTCCGGTACCAGCGCAACTCTTCCGCGTCGATGAAGAAGGCGCGAGCCGTGAGCTCCGGCTGGCCGAAGTAGCCGCGCATGACTCCTGGTCCCGCGATCGCCAGCTCACCGAGCGCACCGGCGGGCACGTCCTGGCCCTCCTCGTCCACCACCCGGGCCCGCAGCGGGGGGCAGACCGTGCCGATCGGATAGGGCTCTGTCCGATCGTCGGGGATGGCGGCCGGAATGGGGTGCGCCGTGCAGACGTTGGTCTCGGTCGGACCATACAGGTTCCAGAGCCGTGCCGCGGGCCATAGCTGCCTCAGCCTGCGCAACGGGCCGACCGGGAAGACCTCGCCGGCAAAGAGCACCAGGCGAGGCGCAGCGGAGTCCGGACGATCCAGGCGGCCGTGCCGCGCGAGCAAGGCAAGGATCGAAGGCGCCGAGTACCAGACGCTGATTCGTCCCGCCGCCAGGAACTCGCCCAGCAGCTCAGGCTCCTTGGCCAGGCTCTCGCCGATCAGGACCAGTGTCGCCGCGTTGCGGCAGGAGACGAAGAGATCGAAGACCGACAGGTCGAAATGAAACGGGGCATGGGACGAGAAGCGATCGTCATCGGCCCAGGGACCGAGCGTCTCCTGACACCAGTCCAGGAAGGTGAAAGCATTGGCATGCGACAGCATGACTCCCTTGGGCTGGCCCGTCGAACCCGAGGTGAAGAGGATGTAGGCCAGGTCATCAGGATCGCGGCGGGGAGCCAGGGGCGACGGCGCGTCGTCGGCCATGATCTCGGTCCAGTGCGCATCGCCCGCGGCATTCCCCGCGGGCGGAGTGCCATGAGGCTGAGGCGATCGGGCATGCGGCCTTTCTGTTTCCTCCGGAACGATCAGGATCAGTCGGGGCAGGGGGCCGGGGCCCCTCCAGGCGTCTCTCAGCGCGGCGGCAAGGGAGCTGTCGACGACGACCGCCTTGACTCCGGCCGCCGCGAAGATGCTGGCGGCGCGGAGGGCCGGCCCGGTGGGATCGACGGGCACGTAAGCGGCCCCAGAGCGAAGTATGCCGTGAATGGCCGTGACGGTCTGGAGGCCCTTGGGGAGCCACAGGCCCACCCGGTCGCCACGGCCCGCGCCCCAGCGCGCCAGGCGGGCCGCCAGACGATCGGCACCGTGCAAGAGCGCCGCAAACGAGAGCATCCGGCCGTGCTCATCAAGCACGGCCGTGTGATCGGGCCGCCGCGCGGCAGCCTCGTCAAGCAGCCGGCTCAGGTGGGGTCCATCCATGGGCAACGTCCCGGAACAGTCCGGCTCGATTCCCGGAACCTGGGGAAGGAGTGGGGTTGGCAAGAGCGCCGTCGGTTGCATTCTCATTTTGGCTCGATCCCGACTTCCGCCCCGGCAGGGTCAGGACTCGCGCCGATGGGCGTGAAGACCGTCTTGCCGATGTCCTCGTTGCTCGTTCGCGCCTCGGGGAACAGCAAGCGATAGCGTGGCTCGTCCTTAACCAGCGAACGGGCCAGCGCCAGGAACAGCCGCCGGTGCCCCAGGGCGTTGGGGTGATCATCCCAGGCGGCGATCTCGAGACTCGCAGGGTCGTATCGGTCGAAGGTGTCGCTAAGGTCGTAGATGGGCAGGACATGATGGCCGGCGATTGCCTTCAGCCGGGCAACCGACTCGGCCCGCGCCAGGGGCGCATCCGCCTTGCCGACGCGGGGAATGATCACGATCACTAGCGGTGCTCCCGCGGACCGGCACGTACCGGCCAGCGCGCCGAGCGTCGCGTCGTAGAGCTCCCAATAGTGAGGCCGCATCCTGGTCTTGATCTGATCCTTGAAGACCAGCTTTCCTTCGCCGTTGACCTGAAACCGGTCGCGGTCCAGTCCGGCCTGGTCGAACGCGGCCTTGACGAAATCATAGGTCAGGTCGGCGTGGGTTCGCAGCGCGTCGCAGAGATGGATTTCCATCAGCCGCAGGTCGAGCATGGTCGCCGAGTAGATCACCAGGTCCGGGTGAAACGACAGGGCCTTGCGGCGCAGCGTCTCGAGTCGCTGGAGCGGGCTATAGGCGGCGACCGCGAAATTGAGCACCTCGTAGCGCCGGCCCGAATCGATGCCCCGGCGCCGGCCGTGCAAGTTGAGCCATTCCTCGAGCTGGTGGCTGTAGGTTTCCTGAAAGGTCACGCCCCAGCCCATGTCCAGCGAGGCACCGAGCAGGGCGATCCGGAAGGTTCCGGGTGGCTTCTCGAGTGAGACCTCCGCGCTGTGCATGCCGTGAGCGTTGGTAACGAACGGCTGGCCGAAGAAGACCCGGTGCACGCCGGGCACGAGCTCGAACTGAAGGAAGTCGCCGGGCAACGGGCGCGACACGTCGGCGTCGTTGAAGCGCACCCAGCCGTTGGGTTTGCCCATCAAGCGGAGGGCCAGCTCCCGGCGCTCGCCCTCGGGCCCGTCGCCCCCGCCGATCAATCCCTCGTAATAGCCGGCGGCGTGCACCTCGCGCTCGGCTCGATTGAGCTCGGGAGAGCGGGCCGAGGCAAGCACCGAGCGGAGGGCAGTCCACCTCTCGGGCCAGGGTACAACGGCCACGCCCAGGAGCAAGAGGCTCTGGAGCATGGCGAGCCGGGCCGATGCCACCGATGTCGCTGGGTTTGTCGCCATCGCGATCCGGCTCCTTCTCAGATCCCGAGAAGCCCACGATGCATCATGTCCAGCCAGGCTGCCAGGCTGGGGCTTGACCAGAGGGACCAGAGCAAGGCGATGGTGGTGAAGGTGGCCGCCGTCTTGAAACCGCGGATTGCCAGCAGGCGCATCTCGATCCGCCTGGTCGCGGCGTCCGCGGCCCGGGCCCTGCTCCCGGCGGCGGGCCGGTTGCGGCTGCGTCGGGCGTCAAGCTGAACGTTGACAAGAACCAGCACGCCCAGCACGCCCCAGAAAAGGGCGTCCGGCGCCGTGAGGCCCCAGGTTCCCCTCAGCCAGAACGACTGGTACGCGTGCAGCGCCCAGGTGGCCAGGAACACCGTCACCGTCGCCACCGCGAGTGCGGCCGGCTGCGGCCACCGCTTGAGCCGGAATACCACGGGATTGAAGAAGAGCCGGACCATGAAATCTTTCCAGTAAATATTGATCCGTCGCCAGTAGTCGGTAAATCCGGTCGCCAGCAGGTACCAGTGATGGGTCTCGGGAAGCTGGTAGCCGAAGAGATGAAGCATGCCGCAGGCCATGTGGAACTGACCCGAGACCCGCAGGTAAAGCAGGTAGTTGCAGACGAGATAACCCACCAGGCTCGCCGGCCCTTGAACCTCGGCCGGGGGAATCAATAGCTCGTGATAGATCAGCCGGTAACAGAGCAGTTGAACGGTCCCGCGAAACATCATCCGCAGGCCGCGCCGCTGGATCGCATGGACGTCGTCGGCAAAGTAGCCGCGCTGCATCGTCCGGTAATCGACGACCGGAAAATGCATGAAGCTGAAGTTCGGCAGCAAGAAGAAATAGCCGGCCGCGTCGATCAGGGTCTCGGGAGCCCGGGCATGCTTGAGCTCATACAGGTAGATGAGGAGCCGAAACATGAACATGGTTGCAATTACCGGCCAGACGGTGGCCGGGACTGCGGCGAAGAGCGATTGGCTGCGCGCCGCGGCAAGCGCCGCGGCCAGCGCGGCAAGGCAGCCGGCGCGGGCGCCCCACGAGACGGGCAGGAAGCAGATCCCGATCAGAAGGGCGGCCAGCCCCAGGACCACCGAGGCCACCTCGCTGCCGAACACCCAGAACAGACCGACCACCGAGACGGCCAGGAACAACGGTTTCTTCCAGCGATACGGGGCCAGGTAGTGGACCGGCAAGGCGCCAAGCGCCAGAGTCGCCAGGGCCAGAAAGGCTCTGCCCTCGATCTGATACCGTTTGAAGATGGCCACCAGCAACCCGAGCTGGAGCATCGATCGGAGGAACGGCAGCACCTGGCGGCGGCACGCTTCCGGTTCGCCCGGGTACAGCCCCCATTCACGTCGAGGCCCGGGAAATCCGACCGCCGTCCTTGTCTCGGTGGGAAGGTACTGGCGGTGCGGTGCAAGCCTCTTTCTTACCGGGTCTCTGATCTCCGCACCCATGGACCGGCCCCTTCTCTGTTATCAGCAATCCCGGGCGCGAGGGTCGCGACGATCCGCGCTGTACGTGCTCGAGATCGAGATCGAGAAGTCGCGCGCTCAAACGACACCCGACCACGCGGGATGATCTCAAGGACGGGCGCCGGGCATGACGGGGTTCGCCGGAGATGGTGTGGCCCCCGGTCGGCAAGAGTGCGGGGACCGGTTCTTCCGTGAACCGGTGAGTCCCCCGCTGCGGCCGCGTCATCCCTGATACGCCTGCAACTTCCGACGAGCTAGCTTGACTTTCGGTTTATGAAGCGATGCCGAGGGTGGAGAAACCCACGCCGGGATCGACAGGAAGGGCGCACCGGCGTGCCTATAGATCCTTCGACCTGAAGCCGCCATCGATCACTCACGGGCTCATGGTTCTGGGTCTCCTTTCCCATGACTCTGGCGATTTAACCGAGAGCGTCCGGGGCTGTCAACCCGACTGGCCGGTCGCCACGTCGATTTCGTGAACAACACGCTTGTCGGCCATTGGCTTTACGAAAATTCGGGCGGCACACGTTTTCGATGTCCGATAAGGGGCAATTATGACGCCTTGACCTCGGGCTGACCGGTGGCCGTCGCTTACCGGCAATCGGCTTCATGAGCTAAACGGGACAATGTTATGCACCTACCTCTCGGGCACCTTCTGATACCGCTCTCTTCGGTTTTCGGGCTTTCTTCTCTTGGCGCGTAGTTTCCCTCGCGGGATTTGGATTCGCCTCTCCGAGATCCTTTGAGTCGCTGAGTGATGCTTTAGCTGTTATCGAGGATGGCCAGCACGATGCGGCGCCAGCAAGTTGCCCATTGGGCCACGAGGAGAACACCTGTCACATCTGCATGCTATCCGTGGTGAGACATCGCGAGGGCTTCCGAATGGGAGCTTTGGGGATCGCGTGGGCGATCCCTGGGTGATGAGTCCTCTCTGGCGGAGATTCCCGAACGGTGATTGTCGGGGCGGGACAGTCATTCGTAGAATACAATGGCCAGTGCGGGGATCATGGGGCAGAGTTCCCGAACGAAAGGCCAGGCCAGCATGCGTCGACATGGCGGCAGGGGCGGAACGGCAGGGAGCTGGGTTTTGAGCCTGGCGGTTTTCGTGGGTGCATTCGCCCAGGCAAGGTCCGACACCATTGAGCTGCGGGGCGGCGGCGAGATCCAGGGAAAGGTCATCATCGACCCCAAGAAGCCTGACACGGTCCAGGTGCTGCTGCTCAAGGGTAGGAACCCGCTGACCTTTCAGAGCAAGCAGATCCTCAAGGTGATTCCCAAGGCCAGCCCGCTCGACGAATACCTGGCCAGGAAGCAGCAGCTCTCTGCCACGGCCCCCGCCGAGTTCGAGCTCGGGCTCTGGTGCGAGCGGAACGGGTTGACAGATCTGGCGAGAGCTCACTACGAGACCGCAATCGAGCACGACAAGATGTTCGAGCCGGCTCGCAAGAAGCTTGGCCATGTTCAGCACGGCAGCCAGTGGCTCTCGCCTGACGAGCTGCGTCAGGTGCAGGGGCTGGTCAAGTACAAGGGGCGATGGGTCACCGAGGAGGCGCGGGCGAAGAGCGAAGAATCGGCGCAGCTCAGTGCGGCTCAGTCGACATGGGTGCGGCGGATCAAGATGCTCCGACAGGCGATGGTCGCCGGCCCTGAGGATCGCCGGCGCGAGGCCGAAGCCGAGCTGATGCAGATTCGCGAAGCCGAGGCGGTCCATCCGCTCGTCAAGGTTCTGGGCAACGACGCGGCGCCCTTGCGGAGCCTCCTGGCCCACGTGCTGGGTGCGATTCCAGGCAAGGAGTCGAACCGGGCCCTGGTGGACATGCTCCTGGCCGAGCCTGAAGACGACGTGCGGAACGTGATTCTCGATCGGCTCAAGGAGCACGACGAACCGGGCACCATTCCTCAGCTTGTCAAGGCGCTGCGGTCGGAAAATGTCAAGGTGGTCAACCGGGCCGCATGGGCGCTCGGTAATCTCGAGGCCGTGGCCTCGGTTCCTTCACTCGTCGCCGCGCTGGCGACCACCGAGGAACGAATGGTGATCGTTTCTGCCGATGCAGAGGCCCAGGGCGCGAATACCGGGGGGAACGTGGGTCCTGGTCCTGTATTGATGGGCATGAACCGAAGCACGCTAGCCTCCTTGACGCCTCCGGCCATGGCTCCGGGCGTCGTGGCTTACGGCGCGGTCTCCGTGCCCTACATCAGCCAGGATCAGCTCATCGGCGGCGTGCTGGGTGCGCTACCTCCGGCCGGTCGCGGACCGGTACCCCGCATAGCGACCTATACGTACCAGAATGTCGAGGTGCTGGGCGCGTTGATCAAGCTGACCGGCCAGGATTTCGGCTACGACGCCAGCGCCTGGCGGCGCTGGGTCGATAGGTCCTTCAACCCGAATCCGAAGCCCGTCCGGCAGATTCCCCAGCCTTGATCGAGAGCGCTCGTGCCGGGTTCTCGCGGTGAGGTCGATACGTGCATGGTGATGATCGGGATCTCGACGATGCCAGTGGGTCGGCTCGGCGGCTGATCCGCGAGCTCCGGCAACGGCTCGAAGGGCTGCACCGAGCCGGAGTGCGCGACCTTCCGCGGCCAAACTGGATCGAGGCCGTCCGAACGGACGACCCCGTCACCCCGATCGTTCCTCAAGCTCCCGCGGCTGCCGCCAGCCATGCTGTCGAACAGCCGCCCAGACCTGCCTACGACTTGCCGACGCGAAAGCCGGCGCCAGGTCCGGCTCTTGCCGCGACTTCCTTGTTTCAGGAGCCCGGGTTCGAAACCGCTCCCTTACCTCTTGCCGAGCGTCCGTCGCTCCTCAGGGTTCTGGCCGAAGAAGTCGCGATTTGCCGGAAATGTGCCAACCTGGCGGCAACGCGGACGCAGACCGTCTTCGCCGACGGCAGTCCCACGGCGCGTTTGATGTTCATTGGCGAGGCTCCCGGGGCCGACGAGGATCGCACCGGGATTCCCTTCGTCGGTCGTGCCGGACAGTTGCTGACCGACATGATTACCAAGGGCATGGGGCTGAAGCGGCAGGACGTCTACATCGCGAACATCCTCAAGTGCCGTCCCCCGGAGAATCGCGAGCCCTCAGGCGAAGAGGCGGCGAACTGCTTGCCCTACCTCGAACGCCAGATCGACATCATCCGGCCCGAGTTCATCTGCCTGCTGGGCCGGGTGGCGGTCCAATACCTGCTGGGCACAACGCTCAGCATGGGGAAACTGCGCGGCAAGTGGTATCGCTATCGGGGAATTGCAACCATTGTCACCTATCATCCGGCCTATCTCCTGCGCACTCCCAGCGCGAAGAAGGATGCTTGGGAAGACTTGCAGATTCTGATGAATGCCATGGGCCTGCCCGTGCCCTCGCGCAAGAAAGGTCAGGACTGAGCGTTGACCGGGTCCAGGGCACCCGCCCCTGGCCACCCGTCGATCGCTGCGAGGGGGGAAGCCGTGTGAACGCTCACTCCACTCCCGCCATCCGCTCGAATTCCGCCTCGTCGATCACGGCAATGCCGAGGGCGCGGGCCTTCTCGAGCTTGCTGCCGGCGTCGTCGCCGGCGAGGACGTAGCTGGTCATCTTGGAAACCGATCCGCTGACCTTGCCGCCGAGTTGCTTGATCAGGGCCTCAGCTTCGGGGCGGGTGCGCTTCGGCAGCGTGCCGGTCAGAACAAACGTCTTGCCGGCGAAGACCAGCTTGCCACCGGCCGTCGTGGGCGGCTTGTATGCCTGGGGGGAAACTCCCACGGCCCCCAGGTCCTCGAGGAGTCGCTGGTTTTCCGGGTTCTGGAAGAAATCATGAACGCTCGCCGCCACGACCGGTCCGACCTCCGGGGTCGCTTCCAGCTCGGCCAGCGAGGCGCTTCTCAGCCGGTCCAGGGTGTGATAGCGCCCGGCGAGAATCTCGGCCATGCGCGTGCCAACGTGGCGGATGGCCAGGCCGGAGAGGAAGCGGTCGAGAGTTCGCTGCTTCGACCCCTCGATCGCCGCGACCAAGTTTTCGGCCGATTTCTTGCCCATTCGTTCCAGGTCGGCCAAGGTCGGCACGTCCAGCCGGTACAGATCGGCCAGGCTCCTGACCAGGCTGCCCGCGACGAGCTGCTCGATCAGCTTGTCGCCCAGGCCATCGATGTCCATGGCATCACGATGAGCATAGTACTTCAGCCGCCCCTTGAGCTGCTCGGTACATAACGATGGAGGGTTCGAACAACGATAGTCGACCTCGTGAGGATCGCGAACGACAGGCGATCCGCAGTTGGGACAGTGAGTGGGGAAGACGAACGGAACCTCGGAGCCGTCACGACCTTCGTGCTCGACCCGGACCACCTGGGGGATGATCTCACCGGCCTTCTGGATCACCACGGTGTCGCCGATCCGGATGTCCTTGCGGGCGATCTCGTCGGCGTTGTGCAGCGTGGCCCGCTTGACGGTCGTGCCGGCGAGGCGAACCGGAACCAGGTCGGCGACGGGGGTGAGCTTGCCTGTCTTGCCCACCTGCACGCCAATGTGCGAGATCTTGGTGATCGCCTGCTCGGCCTCGTACTTGAAGGCGATGGTCCAGCGCGGGCTCTTGCTGCGTGCTCCCAGCCGCCGGCGCTGGTCCAGGTCGTCAACCTTGATCACCAGGCCATCGGTCTGGAAATCCAGGGTGTTTCGCTCGAGCTCCCACTCGCGGGCGTGCTCGATCACCGCGTCGATGGAATCGTAGCGACGGGTCAGAGCGCTGACGGGCACGCCCCAGGCTTTCATCTTCTGAGTGATCTTGTAATAGGAGTTTTCCTCCAGCCCCCGGGCCTCGCCCAGACCGTGCGAGATGAACCGCAGCCGGCGCTCGGCGCAGATCTTCGAATCGAGCAGCTTGAGCGAGCCGGCGGTGGAGTTGCGGGGGTTCTCGAACGGCTTCTCGCCGTCAGCCCGCCGCAGCTCGTTAAGCCGGGCGAGCTCGGAGTTGGTCATGAAGACCTCGCCGCGGACCTCGAGCAGGGCAGGGGGGCGGCCATGAAGCGACAGGGGGATGTCCCGGACGGTGCGCAGGTTGGCCGTGATGTCGTCGCCCCGCTCGCCGTCGCCGCGGGTCGCTCCCAGCACGAACTTGCCCTCCTCGTAGCGCAGCGAGACGGCCACGCCGTCCACCTTGAGCTCGACCACGTAGGCCACCGGCTCGCCCGGGTTCAGGCCTCTACGGACCCGGGCATCCCATTCCCGCACCTCTTCGTAGCTGTACGTGTTGTCGATCGAGAGCATCGGCACGGCATGCGCGACGCTCGCGAACTCGGCCAGCGGCGCTCCGCCGACTCGCTGCGACGGACTGTCGGGGCTGATCAGCTCCGGATGTTCGGTCTCCAGCTCCATCAGCCGCGCCATCAAGCGGTCGTATCCGCGATCGCTGATCTCGGGTGCGGCATCGAGATAGTAGAGCCGGTTATGCCGGTTGATTTCGTCGCGCAGCTCGCCAATCTCGTGTTCGACCTTCTTCGAAGCCATCGTCGGCCTCCCGGGGAAATCCATTGTAGGACCGATTCAGAAGGTCCGTCCAGCGGACCCGACTTTCTCAACGCCTGACTTCCCCACGCCCTGGCTGGGAGCCCGGCTTCGCCACTCCCGAAAACCAATCGTCGGTGGCCATCGCCAGGACTCCGGTGACAAGCATGACGACGAATTCGATCCCCAGGATCACGGGGCCGTGCCGATCGAGCCAGGTCGCGAAAGCTCGAGACGTTTCGCCCCGCTGCACTGGTCCCGGCGCGATCACATTGGGTGCGACCAGGCACCCCAGAACCGTCAGCACGAACAGGGTGCTCGCCACCATGAGCCCGACGTAGAACGGGTTGGCGAAGACGGGTTTCTTGCGCGAGGTTCCGGCCATGCATCGGTCCCGAGAAACAGACTTGTTGCGCCGGCCCGAATGAAAATCCGGGTCAGCTCAGGCCCCGTTGAAGACCCATTCGCTTCCCGCCAAGGCGTACGGGATGATCTCTTCGGTAGAGAACCAGAGGGCAATCTCGCGCTGGGCTGACTCCGGGCTGTCGCTGCCGTGCACGAGGTTGTTCTGCTTGCTGATCGAGAAGTCCCCGCGTACCGTTCCGGGAGCCGCGGCGACGCCGCTGGTGGCGCCGAGCATGGTCCGGACAACGCTGATCGCCTCGTTTCCCTCCAGCACGCCCACGACCACCGGGCCGCTGGTGATGAACGAGATCAGGCCTTCGAAGAACGGCTTGCCCTGGTGCTCGGCATAGTGCTTCTCGCCCAGCGCTCGATCGACCCGGATGAGCTTGAGTGCTGCGATCCGCAGTCCCTTGCCCTCAAGTCGTGCCAGGATTTGACCCACCAACCTGCGCTGAACACAGTCGGGCTTGAAGATGATCAGGGTGCGTTGCATGCGAGAGAACCCATGTCTGGTCGGGGACAAAGGCTGGATGGAGAACCATGCAATCCCTGTCCCCTCTTCCGAAATTCTTATTCAGTTTCACCATCCGAGAAATCAGTTTAGTCCGTTGGGGGCGTGGGTTGCAACGCCCCGGCAAGCTCGCCGGTCGGTCCGATCAGCTTCCAGGGTAATTCCTGGAACGAATCCGAGCCCAGCCGCCAGACCCGGACATCGGGCGGCTCGGTGAGCAGGGAGATGATGATTCGGGGCATCTCGCCCCAGTAGTTCTGGCTCAGGTCGGTCGAGCTGGGTACGGCCTCCCAGCGCGGGTGGGAGTGATAGATCGCCAGGATTTCCCGATGCTGCTCGCGAAGCCAGACGTGGGCCTGGATCAATTCTTTCGGATCGGCGGTGTAGCGCGTTTTGCTGGCCGCGATGTTGCGCAGCGGATGCAGGCTCAGAACGCGTGGCGGCACTCCGCCCAGAATCCCGCAGCACTCGAGAGGATCATCGCGCCGGCAGTGCGCGATCATGGCGTCGTGAAGATCGGCAGGGATCTCCAACGGCAACACGCTCTCGCCACCAGCATCGGGCCCGGTATTTGCTTCGGCCATCATTCGGGGAACAGGGGAGTCGAGAGGTAGCGCTCGCCCAGATCGGGAAGAACGACCACGATCAGCTTGCCGGCATTCTCGGGTCGCCTGGCGGCGACGATCGCGCCCACGGCGGCCGCGCCGCAGGAGATGCCACAGAGCATCCCCTCTTCACGGGCCAGCCGGCGGGTCATCTCGAAAGCCTCGTCATCGCGGACCGTGATCACATCATCGATGACCCGCGTGTTGAGAACATCGGGAATGAACCCCGCGCCGATGCCCTGGATCTTGTGCGGTCCAGGACGGAGCGGCTCATGTTGCCGGGACTGGTTGAGGACCGGCGAGTTCAGGGGCTCGACGGCGATCACCTGAAGCGACGGTTTCCGGCTCTTGAGAACCTCACCGCAACCGGTGATCGTCCCGCCCGTGCCCACGCCCGCGACCAGAATGTCGATCTTGCCACCGGTGTCGCTCCAGATCTCCTCGGCCGTGGTCTTGCGGTGAATCTCCGGGTTGGCCGGGTTCTTGAACTGCTGGGGCATGAAGGCGTTGGGCGTATTCTTGATCAGCTCCTCGGCTTTCCGCACGGCGCCCGGCATCCCCTCGGCGGCCGGCGTCAGCACGATCTCGGCCCCGAATGCCTTGATCAGCCGCCGCCGCTCCAGGCTCATGCTCTCAGGCATCGTAACCACCAGCCGATAGCCCCTCGCGGCACAGGTGAACGCCAACGCGATGCCCGTGTTCCCGCTGGTGGGCTCGATGATCACGGTGTCCTTGCGGATCAGCCCGGCGGCCTCAGCCGCGTCGATCATCGCCACGCCGATGCGGTCCTTGACCGACCAGAGCGGATTGAAACTCTCCAGCTTCGCGACAACGTCGGCGTGACAACCCGCGGTCACCTTGCGCAGACGAATCAAGGGCGTGTTGCCGATCGTCTGGGTGAGGTCGTCGTAGATTCGTCCACGACTCGTGAACCCAGTGGCGTTCTCCATGACCGTTCCTCCAAGAATTCCTCGGTCCGCGGCGGCTGGTTCTTGCGCAAGGACCAGACCGATCGTGAACCACGGCCCCGCACACAGATCCCATGCAGCGACCGCTACCGCCGTCCGCGACAGTCAGTGCCCGGGAGATAGATCACTTCTCCTATCATCATACTGGACAATAAATCCTCGAACAAGGTAGAATTCGGCCGCGGGCAGTCGCCGGATCGCCAGGGGGCGGAGGGCAAAGCCCGCCGCGGCACCCTCGATCTTGTTGACTGAGCGGACTCTCGAAGGCCGGGCCGGCGTCGCTCACCTTGACGGGAACCTTCCGATGAAACACGTCTTCTGGATCACGATGATCTGTGTCTTTCTCGGGGCAGGAGCAATCGGTGCCGAGAACGGGCCGTCGCCTGCCCCGGCCAGGCCGAAGCTGCTCGACCAGCTCCGGGCCGGACCGATGGCCGGCGTGACCGATCTGGTCTTCGCCGTCCGCAAGATGAACGACACGGAGGGAACAACTCGCGTGACAACCGGAGGGGAGCGGACAGACCAGTGATCAGCCGGCCCTGCTCATCGATTTCAGCCGACTTCGGCCGCGATGCAGGAACTCTCGCCTCGCTCCTTGGTTTTGCGTCTTCCTCTGCCGCGCAATCCGCCGGAGATGGATTCCAGCCCGGCAGCAGCACACGCCGCGACCGCCTGGCCGTCGAGGGCCCGCCCGGGCCTTCGGGTTGTGTTAACCCCGCTACTGTGATACTCTGCACGCGCTGGCCTTGCTTGATCCCTCCTTCCGCGACGGCCGTATTACCACACGGGTAGACGTAAATTCCTACCCAAGACAAGCGACGGTCACGTCGAATTGGCTTTCCTGCCAGGGTTGGCAGGTCCACGGCATGGACCTGGTCCCATCAAATGCGTCACGCATGGATCACTTCAAGAACTCCGGACGCGTCCCCCATGA
>JBAUOX010000435.1:0-17371 GCA_049579985.1 Isosphaeraceae bacterium
GGCCTGGGGACCGGTAGCAGTCGCGACCTGGGCCAGGCCTCAAAAGTCCCGGCGATTCCCGCCGGAACCACCGGCACACCGGCCCGTGACACCAGGACGGCGATGCCCGACTTGAGTGGGGCGAGCTTGCCATCGCGGCTGCGTGTTCCCTCGGGGAAGAGCGTGACGATTCCTCCACGACGCAACCGGCGCAGGGTTTCCTTCATTCCTGATGCACCCATTCCCTCACGCTGGATGGGGAACGCTCCCACCGAGCGAATCAAGAACCCAAGGACCGGAAAGAACAGGCTAGACCGGGCCACAAAATTGAGCGGCCGCCGCAACGGGATTCCCAGTAGAAAGACATCGAGGAAGCTGAGATGGTTGGCGACCAGGAGGACGGCCCCGGTTGCTGGCATGTTGTGCCGGCCCGAGGCACGCCAGCCCCCCAGCGCCGCGAACAGGGTTGCAAACATGTACTGCACGAGCCGGTACCAGAGCAGTTCGCCCCACCGGCGATCGGTGCCAGTGCCGGCGCCGGCGCCGTCATTTCGAGGCCGTCGGGGCGCATGTTCAGCCTCGCCGGCAGGTGCCGGCGAGGTCTGGGAAGCCACCGGTTCGCTCACGGCAAGAGAGGCTCCGGAAAATGGGTTAGAAAAGCGCGAGATGCTCCTCGCCTCGAAGGGCAAGTCGTTACCCGCCATCCGGCATTTGTCATCCGCCAGCCCTCCTTCCCCATTCCCCATTCCGCATTCCGCATTCATTGGTCCGTCGCGGTGATGCGTCCGACAAGTTGCTCGACCACCTGGTCGATGGTCATGCCGCTGGTGTCGATCAGCACGGCGTCTTCGGCAGGTTTCATGGGGGCGATGGGGCGGGCGACGTCGCGGGCGTCACGAACGCGCAGGTCCTCGAGCACCGACTCGAAGCTGAGGGACTGGCCGGATGCCTGTAAGTCGGCAAACCTGCGCCGGGCCCGTTCTTCCGCCGCGGCGGTCAAAAAGAACTTGCGAAAGGCATCGGGAAAGACGATGGTCCCCTGGTCGCGCCCCTCGGTGACGGTGTCTGCCCCGGCGGCGAAGGCCCGCTGCCACTGCACTAGCCGGCGGCGAACGCTCGGGCTGTCAGCCACGAACCTGGATGCCCCCGTCACCTCCACGCCGCGGATGGCCGCCGTGACATCCTCCCTGCGGAGCAAGACTTGGCTCGCGAGCCAACTCACTTCCAGGTCGTCCACCAGCTTACCAAGGTCGTGGTCGCTGGCCAGGTCGGCCCCCGACCGGAGTGCCGCCAGCGTGACGACGCGATACATGGCGCCGGTGTCAAGAAATCGCCAGCCCAGCCTGCCCGCAAGGCGCCGGCCCACCGAGCTTTTCCCTGCCCCAGCGGGCCCATCGATCGTCACCACACGCGGCATTGTTCGAGCCTTTAACGCCGCTCATCGGCCACCTTCGAGTCGGCGTGAATCTTGAGCTTCTGACGACCCGAAAACCCGGCGTCAAGCTCATGCCAATACATCACCGCGGGCTCACCCAGCCGCCAGCAGAGATAGACCTCTCGCCCGTTCATGAGACTGCGAAAGTCGCACAGGCCGATCTCGTCGCTCTTGAGTTCGACTCCCAGGTTCTTGAGCTCGTCGACATAGCTCTGAAGTCGTTCCCCCTCGACGTCGAGCTCGTTCTGTGTTTGAGCGAGTTCCTCGGAGTAGGGATCGTCGCTGGGACGACGGCTCTCTCGGGCCACACGCGCGATCCGCTGCTGCAGGTTGTCAACCAGGCGAGACTGGCGAACGATATCCGCAACAATTGCCTTGACCAGCGGCAGGGACCTGTTGGCCTCCTCGATGCTGAAGTACTTGTTCTGTCTCTCGGCGAGCGGTCGCGCTGGGGCCATGTGGTTGTCCTCTGAATGGAATCGAAGAATGGTGAGGAACCAATCGATGAGCGGATGAACGGACCATCAAGTATGGAGGCAGCCGGGACTGCCTGCACCTAGGTTGACCTGGTACTGATCGCCGGAAAACATCAATCGTCCCGCGGGCACGTCGCCTCCTGCCCGGTAGCACGCCACTCGGTGCATACGAACCGGAGATAACATGTTCCGGGGCAGATTCAAGCAAACATCCCTGGTCACTCAATAGTTTATTATAAGGACGCCCCTGCACCCAGCAAGCCCGAGCAATCGTTCGCCAGCCGGGTTGTGCACGTACCTGGCGGGTTGATCGGCCTTGGCGACGATCCGTGCAGCCTCACAAGGACGAATCCGTGCGTTCTCAACGGTCCTGGCCTGCCTTGGCTGTCCCTGCCCGGGTTCGCATCTGCGCGAGTTGCCGTGCAACCTTCTCCAGCGGAGCGGTATTCAAGAGGTCCGCCGGGGACAGCCAGGCCCGGCGCGCCACGCTGACACCGTAAGTCAGATCTTGCAATCCGGAGACCGAATGAGCATCGGGATTGATGACAATCCGCACACCTTTCTGGCGCGCCCGACGGCAGTGCACCGCGTCGAGGTCGAGCCGGTGGGGGTTGGCGTTGATTTCGATCATCGTACCGGCCCGCGCGGCCGCTTCGATCACGGCGTCAAGATCCACCGCGTAACTGTCACGCGCCAGCAGCAACCGTCCCGTGGGATGCCCCAGCATGGTGACCCGAGGGTTTGACACTGCCCGGATCAGCCGCGCTGTCATCTCCTCACGGGACATCCGGAAGTGAGAGTGAACGCTGGCGACCACATAGTCGAATCCTTCGAGGACTTCGTCGGGATAATCGAGCGTGCCGTCGGCCAGGATGTCGCATTCGGTCCCCTTGAACAGTCGGAACCCACGCCCGAACTTCTCGTTCAGTGCATTGATCCGGGCCCACTGATCGCGCACTTGCTCGATCGTCAGTCCGCCGGCCATGCGGAGCGAGCGGGAATGATCGGCGATGCCCAGGTACGCAAGTCCGGCCGATCGGGCCCCGTCGGCCATCTGCTCGAGCGTCGCCTCACCGTCGCTCCAATCGGAATGGCAATGAAAGGTTCCCGTGAGGTCCTGGACCGTGACCAGGTGGGGAAGGGTTCCCTTCTCGGCGGCTTCGATCTCCCCCGCGTCCTCGCGCAATTCGGCGGGGATCTCCGCCAGTCCGAGCGCCTCGAACAGATCGGCCTCGGTGCGGCAAGCGACCTCGCCGCCGTTTCCGGTCAGGGCATACTCGTTAAGACTCAGTCCCCGGGCCAGCGCCCGCCTGCGGATGGCGATGTTGTGCGCTTTCGATCCCGTGAAGTAGTGCAGCGCGAAGGGAAACTGGCGATCCTCCACTCCCCGCAAATCGCATTGGACGTACTGGTCCGACTTGAACCCCGGCACGAGGACGCTCGCCTTGGTCGTGCCATGAGCCAGTACCTTCGCCACCTGGGGCAGCCCCACGAAATCTTTCAGGACCGGGGCCGGATCCTCGGCACTGAAGAGGATGTCGAGATCGCCGATCGTCTCGGCTCGCCGGCGCAAACTGCCGCAGATCTCCGCCCGGATCACCCGGGCATGCTGACGGACCGCCTCGAAGATGGGGGTGGCCAGGAGCAGCGCCTCGTTCAGCAGGATTCGCCCGCCGGTCTTGTCCAGGAAAGCAAGTCCCTGGAGGATATTTGCCTCGGTCTTGGCCCCGAACCCCTTTTGCCTTGCGATCGCGCCCGCTTGGGCGGCCGCTCGCAGGTCGGCGAGGCTCTCGATCTTGAGCGCGTCGCGCAGGGCCTTGATCTTCTTGGGGCCGAGACCAGGCACCTTGAGTAACGCCAAGATTCCGGAGGGCATGGCCTCGCGCAGCTTGTCATAGGCCGGCAAGTGACCGGTCGTCGCGAGCTGGACGATCTTGGCGTGCATGGTCTCGCCGATTCCCGGCACGTCGGCCAGAGTGCCGTCGGCAATCATTTCGGAGAGGTCGGCCGGCAGACTCGAGAGCACCTGCGCCGCGTTGTGATAAGCCCGGCAGCGAAACGGGTTCTCTCCCTGGATCTCCAGAATTGTCCCCATCTCGTCAAGGATCTGGGCAATGCGTGCGGATTCCATGAGCAACCTCACGTGGAACTTCGAGCGAACCACCGACAGCCAGCGATGATCAAGAGGAGATCTCACCACAGAGAATAGAGCGAGCCTGGCGTTCCCTCTCGGCTGCAACATCGATTGAGGAACGACGCCGCAAGACCATGCGTCGAATGATGGATTGGCGAAAACCTCCTCCGGGGTTGCGAGCTGGAGCGTCTCCTGAAGCATCATCAAGTCGTGTCGGATCCGTCAAGTCCGCGTTGACAGGCACGGCGATCGAAGGTCTAATTCGCGAGTTGGGAAAGCAAGCGCCTGCCAACCCGGCTGGCTGTGGCTTCGATCCCGCATCGGGCCGACCACACCCAGGGCTGTCGAGCCACCGCTGAGAAAAGGACTTCCGGCATCAGATTCAGGAAAGGATTCCGGGCGGTTGCATGATTCGGTTGCTGCTCCGGGCCACATCTTCGTTTTCAGCACCCTCCTTGAGCCCATCCCGGTCTCGACCCCTCCGCTCGATGAGCCACACCAGGCCCTGACGCTCGCACCGCGGACCTTCCGCGGAGCGGCGAAGAGGCCGCCCGATTGAATCGCGGCCCCCGATCGGCCAGAACCGTGCCACAGGGAGACCCCGGCAGAGCTCGACTCATGGCCCCGGCCGCCACTGATCAGCCCCACGGATGCCCAAACGGTCGGTGACTCAGCACCCATGATGGGTTGGAACGCAACCTACACGCTGGACTCGAGGATCTGAACGAAACACTCTCCAGCGCGACGCGAACGGCCAGAAGGGCCTTCCCATGCAGCGGATGCGAAGCGTCATTGTGAAGCTTGGCCCGGTCATGGTCTTCCTGATCGTGACAGGTGTCTGGTGGCCCGCTCGCGGCGATTTGATCCGTCCCAAGACCTCGCGCACTTATCCCGACATTGCGGGCGACATCGTGGGATCTCAGACGTACACCTTTGATCCGGCCTCGAAGACCGGCACCTTTCAGGTGACAAACTCGCCCCAGCTCATCGCTCTGGGTCCGATGGGCAGCGACATGATGAGCGTGACGCCCGATCAGGACGGAACACTCAGTCAGACGCTCCAGTTGACGCTCAACCAGAATGGCCAGATCGTCGAGAACCCGGATAATCGGTTCCAGCTTTACGGGAGCGTGGTGATCGGCAACCAGGTCTATCGCGGACTGCTGCTGGAAGGCACGCCCACGGCCTTCGGTGTGCAGACCGAGACCCGCAGATCATTGAGCGGCGCCAATGTGTTCGACCTGAACGTAAAGATAACTGGCGGTAAGCTGGCGGAGGCATTCGGGCCGGAAGCCTACTTCCGGATCATCCCCCAATCGAATAGCACGTTCCAGGGGAGTTTCGCCTCGAGCTTTTCCGGCGAGAAGCCGCTCACGAACCTGCGGGCACTGCAAGGCCATCTCCCCGCGCAGATTCCCGAGCCATCCCCTCTGGTCATCCTGCTGACCGCCGGCGCTGGGGTATTGGTTTGCCGATTGCGGAAGCGTTTCAGGTCGCGGAGGGGAAGATGACAGGGCATGAGAAACCCGGGGGCTTCGTCAAGCTCCCTCTGAGACCGCCCCGGGGCAGCCCTTGCAGTCCCGGACCCACGAGTTCTGGGGCGCAGCAGACTCTTCGATGAGGGAATCCCGCAGAGGTGCGCGAGTTCGGTTCGTGGCGGATGACGAGTTCGCATTAATCGGCCCGCAGCGACGCCGATAGCTTGCCCAGTGCCTCGTTCTCGATCTGGCGCACGCGTTCCCGGGTCAGGCCGAGCGACTCGCCAATCTCCTTGAGGGTTTTCGGAGGCGCATCGTTAAGGCCAAACCGCATACGAAGCACGGTTGCCTCGCGTTTGTCCATCTCCTCGAGCCGGTGCATCACCAGGCGAAGGTTATCGGCCTCGACCATCTCGACATCGGGAGTGCGCGTCCGCTCGTCCATGAGCATCTCGCCCAGGCTCCAGCCGTTCTCGGGCTGGTCGGTCTGGGGGACAAGGTTATAGACCTTGATCGCCTTCTTGACGATGGCCAGCTTCTTTTTGGGAAGCTGCAGGGCCTTGGCGATTTCTTCGATGCTGGGCGGCCGGCCCAACGAGTCCTGCAGATCCGCCGACATCCGCCGCCATTTGAAGAGCAGCTCGACCATGTAAGCCGGGATCCGGATCGGCTTTGCGGTGTTGACCAGGGCTCGCTTGATCGACTGCTTGATCCAGTAGCTGGCATAGGTGCTGAAGCGCGTTCCCACCGCGGGATCAAAGCCTTCGACGGCCCGTAGCAGGCCCAGGTTCCCTTCCTCGATCAGATCTTGAAGGGCCAGTCCCTTTCCTGCATAACCTCGAGCGATATTGACGACCAACCGAAGATTGGCGCGGACCATCCGATCGCGGGCCTGATCATCGCCCTCGGCGATTCGATGAGCCAGAGTTTTCTCCTCGTCGGCGGTCAAGAGAGCCATCTCGTTGATCTCCCGGAGATAGGTCTCCAGAGGGCTTTGTACCGGGTCACGTCGGTGTCGGCGAATACGGGCCATGGAGATCCTCGTTGTGTCGGTCAAAACAGGGTCCGCTCAAGTCAAGGGTCGTGCGGAGAACTGGAGCGAAACCGGCAGGACTTCGGGCCGAATCGAGACCGGCGCACCAGCGTCGTCCCCGACGATGTCGGATACCGGCCCGCCGCCGAACACCTTCGCTCCTCGTTACTCCCACAGTGACCACGGACGTTCCCGGCAAAGTCTCGGTCATCCCACCGACTTGCCCCCTTGGATGCTCCCTCGTCGGCTCTGGCCAACAATCGCGCGCCTCCGACTGGCCGGAGGGATGTCTCCACTCCGGCAAGAGGAGAGAAACTCCCCCCTCCCCGACGCCTTCCTCAACTCTTCATTCCCCTTTGCCGCTCACGCTTCCATACTACGAGATATCGGACCACCCACTTTGACAACTTAAGAAGGACTTGGAAATCTAGGATGTATTGGGAATATACGAAGACTAGCGATTTGGTAAACCCTAAGTCCAAGGCAAGGGCGAAGTTGTCGTGTCGATTGAAGGGATTGATTCGGTGAGTTTTGTGGGAGTTGGCTTTGACGGGCGGGTTCTCGCTCATTCAGTCGGGTCATTGAAAAAAAAAACCGCCATCTCGACTTGCGTCGAGACGGCGGTTCGATTCAGGATTCAGTTTGTGTCCAAGCCGTGGCTTGTGGAACTCAGGAGGGCTGGTCTTCGGACGTGTTGGAGGGTTGGGTGCCGCCCATGCTGAAGAGTGGCCCGCCACCGCTGAGACCGCCCTTGAGCTCTTTGGTCTCTCGGTTCGCATCGGCCGACTCGGCGCTCTCGGATTCGCCTTCTTCCTCGCCAGGCTTGGTCCACTGCGCCTTCTTGCGCGACAGGCCGATTTTCCGCTCGCCGCGATCAACCCGGAGAATCTTCACTTCGATCTCGTCGCCGACCTTGACGACCTCCTCGGGGCTGTCGACCTTGTGGTCGGCCAGTTCCGAGATATGAAGCAGGCCTTCGAGGCCCGGTTCGAGCTCGACGAAGACGCCGAAGTTGGTCAGCTTGGTGACCTTGCCCTTGACCACGTCGCTGGGCTCATACCGGCCGGGGATCTCGGTCTCCCACGGGTCTTCCTTGAGCTGCTTCAGCCCCAGGGCGATCCGCTTGCGGTCTTGGTCGACGTTGAGCACCTGGCAACTGATGCGCTGGCCCTTTTCGAGCAGCTCGTTGGGATGGCCGATCTTGCGGGTCCAGCTCATGTCGGAGATGTGCAACAGTCCGTCGATGCCTTCCTCGATCTCGATGAAGGCGCCGTAGTTGGTGAGGTTGCGGACCGTGCCCTCGACCATGGTCCCCGGCGGGTACTTGCCGGCCACCTGGTCCCAGGGGTTGACCTGAGTCTGCTTCATGCCCAAGGAGATTTCCTGCTTGTCCTTGTTGATGCCAAGGACCACGACTTCGATCTTGTCGCCGATGTTGACCAGCTCGCTGGGGTGGTTGATCCGCTTGGTCCAGCTCATCTCGGAGATGTGAACCAGGCCCTCGATGCCCTCCTCGAGCTTGACAAAGGCCCCGTAGCTCATGACGTTGACCACCTCGCCGACCACGCGGGTGCCGACGGGGTACTTGTCGGCCACGTTTTCCCACGGGCTGGCGCTCTTCTGCTTGAGTCCCAGCGCGATCTTCTCGCGGTCCTTGTCGACATGCAGGACCATGACCTCGATCTGGTCGTCGATCTTGAGCATGTCGCTGGGATGGTTGATGCGGCCCCAGCTCATGTCGGTGATATGCAGCAGTCCGTCGATCCCTCCCAGGTCGACGAATGCTCCGAAGTCGGCGATGTTCTTGACCGTGCCCTTGCGGACCTGGCCGACCTCGATCTCCTCGAGGAGTTGCTTCTTCTGCTGTTCGCGGGTGATCTCGATCAGCTTGCGGCGGCTGACCACGATATTGCGCCGGCTCTCGTCAATCTTCAGGATCATGCACTCGATGTCCTGATCGATATAATCGGCAATATCGGAGGGCCGGCGGATGTCGACCTGGCTGGCCGGCAGGAAGACGTTCACGCCGATATCGACGAGCAGACCGCCCTTGATCTTGCGGGTGACGCGTCCCTTGACGACGTCGCCTTCATGATACTTGGAGATCACCATCTCCCAGGCGCGCATCCGATGGGCCTTCTTGCGGGAGAGGACGATCTCGCCGGTATCGTCTTCCATCCCCTCGAGCAAGACCTCGACGGCCTCGCCCGGCTGCGGATGCGGTTCGTCTTCCCACTCGCCAAGGGGCACCAGCCCCTCGGATTTGTAGCCGACATCGACGACGACCTGGTCACCCACCACTTCCACGATCTTGCCCGAGACGATGGAGCCGATCTCGAAGCTCTGTCCCTCGCCCAGGAAATGGTCGAGAGTCTTGCTGCCATCCTCCGCGGTCACGACGGCTGTCAGTTCGTCGTCGCTGACATCAAACTCACGTAGCAAGTTGCGATCTACCATGTTCTCGATTCGTTTCGATTCCGTCCTTGACCCACGAGGGCAAGGCGGACTGGACGGATGAGGCGCGGGTGCGGGATTTCCGGCCTCTGTCCGTCAAAACCAGGAGAAAAAGAAAAACCACCCCTCCACACAAGGGGTGGGCTAACGCAAACAACCATTATAAGTTGAACCCCCGCAAAGACAATCGAGATTTGAGCGCCACAGGGACCAAGCACGGCTCCCTTCTTGTCGCCGTCGCTCGTATCCGCAAGGGACGCCTCCCCGTGACCCAGAGCAGATCTGTCGAACGGTTTCAGGATCTCTCGCGTGGACAAGGCCCACAGCGACTTGCTGCGGAAAATGGGGCCGTTTCGTCGGTCGTGTTCTAGTGTTGGACCGGACAGGTCGGTCGGCCGCCCCGGGGTCCTTTGGGAGCGGACGTATGTCCGAGGGGCGAGGGGGCTCCGTCGCGACACCGACGGTTGAGCGAATTCACTGGCCGGAAGCGACAGGGGAGACGATGACAATGTTTTTGCTCCAAACTGATCGTCGTTGCGGTCGCCGCGAGACAGCTCGTGGCCGCCGTGATTTTCACTCCTGCGTTGAGCGCTTGGAAGGGAGGTCGATGCTGACCGGCTCCGGGGCGACCATCGCCCTCTCGAACGGGATGATCGAGATCCTCGGGACGAACCTTGGCGACACCGGGTCGGTGAGCATCCAGAATGGATCGGTTCAGGTCAGGGTCTCGAACTTGCGCGGCAGTGACGACGTGGCATTTCCATCGTCCCAGGTCACCTCGATCTTCTACCAGGGCGGCAGCGGTAACAACACGTTCACCAACGCGACATCGCTGACCGGGTATCTCTATGGAGGATCCGGGAATAACGTCCTGAACGGCGGGTCGGGCCTGGATTACCTGATTGCGACCGGCAACCGCACGGAGGTCCTGAACGCCGGCTCGGGCACCGAGATCCTGGAGTCCTTCGGCAACGGAACCAACACCCTGAACGGCGGCGGTGGGTACGACACCATGATCGTATACGCGGGCCAGAATCGCGTGATCGGTGGGACGGGGACGACTTGCATCCTCGCTTTTGGCGGCCAGAACTACATCGACGGCGGCACGGGATCGAGCGTCGTGTGCAGCTTCTCGGCCACCGACGTCATCGTCCCGGAGGCGCACGAAGCGGTCTATCACGTCGGGTACTGACGAGTGAGCGGGGCGGCTTCGTCACCGAGGCCGCCACTGCCATCGACGGACCGATGATCAAGGCCCAAGGCCCGCTTCGCCCTGACGTGGTGCCGTTCGGGACGAAGCGTTCCTTACGCCGCGAGGGCGAATCACTCCACGTGCGGATCCCGTCCTGGCTGCGATGGCCGGAAGCGGTTTCGGCTCCGGGCTGCCCAGCGAAAGCCCATGGCGATCGCAACGGCGATCGCGCCCAGAACGAGCGAGGGTGGTTCGGGTAAGACGGTTGTCGTGAACGGTCCGCCGTAAGGCCCGTACGTCAGGATGCCGTTGGAGCCCCCGGAGACCCCGGGTCCATTAAAGCCCTCGTCATCGTTCCCGCCACTGCCCCCGAAGCCCGTGATGTCGGCGCCCGCGAATGAGATGCTGGAGCCGTACTCGATCAGGATCCGGCCCCCTCCACCACCCCCTCCGCCTCCCCCCTCGCCTCCGCCGGGCCCCCCGATTTCGACTCCCGAGCCGCCGTTGCCGCCATTGGCCGAGAGTGAACCGTCGAGACTCACGGTTTCGCCGTGGAGGAAGATCCCGCCGCCGCTTCCTCCACCAAGGATGATCTGCTCGCTTGCCCCATTCGCCAGAATGCTGCCCCCGTTCAGGGTGAGCGCCCCCACGGCACCGATCTCGATCGCGCCGCCTCCTGCGCCTGCTCCCGTGCCGCCGGCACTGCCGCCTTGAAGCGAAACCGTAAGATCACCATACGCATGGCCGCCAGCAAGCGAGGGGACGGGCGGGGGTAGGGGCGTGCCAGGAGGGCCAGCTCCTGTGAGGAAGATAAAGGCACCGCTGGCACCGCCCGCCCCACCGAAGCCACCGCCGCTGCCCCCTGCGAAGAGGTAGCTACCGGCTCCTGGTCCGAGCGTGGTACCGCCTCCTCCCCCTCCCCCAGGACCTCCGACGGCACCCGAGGCGCTGACGTTCACCGTGCCCGCAATCGACGCGTCGCCGCGCGCGAGCAAGACGAGCGGATACGTGCCCGAGGCATTAAAGGTTTCGCTCGAACCAATAGCGATCGAGCTGAAATCGAAGACGGCGAGCTCATGTCCAGGCGCGTCAGAATAGATCTGTCCGGAGATCGTCGTCCCTCCAGGCCTGCTTATGGTCGGGGTCCCGGAGGTGTTGATTGTGTATGTGCCGGCAAGTGTCGGGAAAGCCCCGGTCCCCGACAGCGCGAACGCATTTGGGTCGAGCGGCCCCGCCTCCGCCCATCGCACGGCCCCTAGCAGAACCGCCAACGACCACAACCATCGGACGTTCTGCCCCACCGCGTACCGCATTGGGTTTCTCCATTCCGCTGGGCGTCCTCGAATAGCTTCACGTTGAAGGTCGGGAACACAAAACAAAGAACGATTTTGTCAAACAATACAACACTATGCACTATGAGTCTAAACCGATGGCAACATCATTGCATATCAAGCCGCACAGTACAAGAGGCGCAAGAAAACTAGAGAATAGGGCCACTCACAGTTTCCTCTGGCTACTGGAAAACGACACTATAATCGGGATGTTTGACCATCATGACAAAGGCCGGGGCGACGTCCGAGCACAGCCAAGGCCGTGGCATGTCGAACTTCCACGGGCAGGATCTCGAGCTCGTCGCCGGCGATGCCACGGCTCATGAAATTGTCAAGGAAGTGAGCGGATCTAGCTCCGGAAAGAGCGTCACCCATGAATCGTCGCCGTGCCGGCATCCTGGTCTTCCCCGAGGTCGAGGTGCTCGACTTCTGCGGACCATTCGAGGTCTTCTCCGCCACCAGGCCGGAAGAAGACCGGCGAAGCCTAGACCCGTCGCCTTATGAAGTCCTCATCATCGCCGAGCATCCCAGCGTTGTTGTCGCAACAGGCGGGCTCAAGGTCGTTCCCGATCACACGTTCGACGACTGCCCGCCGCTTGACGTGCTGGTGGTTCCTGGCGGCTGGGGAACTCGAAGAGAGATGCTGAACGATCGGCTGATCGCCTGGCTCGAAGAGAGGGCTCGTCAGGTGACGACGTTGACCTCGGTCTGCACCGGGTCGCTGCTCCTGGGCAAAGCTGGATTGCTCGACGGCAAACGGGCGACAACCCACTGGCGGGTCTTGGAGGAGATGCGAAGATTGTTCCCGGCTGTCAACGCGATCGACGATCAGCACGTCGTCGAGGACGGCGACGTGATCACCTCGGCGGGTATCTCGGCGGGCATCGATATGGCGCTGCGGGTGGTCGCCCGGCATCACGGCGATGCGGTTGCTCGGGCGACCGCCAGGTACATGGAGTACCCTTTCCCGGAGGACAACCGCAGGCGGGTTTGATCGCTTGCAGAACCAGGCGTCGTGCTGGATTGCCGCTTGTCAGGTTCGGAATATGTGTCGAACCCGAGAGTCATTGACACGATCGATGATTCCATATCTGATCCTGCCCAGGTCCGTGCCGACTGTGCCCGGAAACTCCAGGCGAGTCAAATGGGGTAGACGGGCCTGATCACGAGGTCCAGTCGGGCCCGTGCCGGGGCGGCTGCGGATCGAATATCCCTACGGTTATTGCCATGCGATAGCTCGCGGCGCCAGGCAGCCACAAATCCCGCGCCGAAATCGCCACGGCCCCGGCCCCGGTCCCTCCGCCGGCCGACCTTGACCGAATCGTGGCGCGGGGTTAGGGTCCGCTTGCCGAACCACCGAGGGGCCGGCATGCCCTGGCCGGTTGGGACCGACAGAAGGAGGTCGCGACTTGCGGCTGGTTGGATGGACTGTTGGTTCCTGTATTGCAATCAGCCTGATGGGTTGCGCCACGATACCGCCGGCCGCAGAGGTCGCCGCAAACTCCTCAGCCCTCTCGTATTCGGGGGCACGCGGCTGGCAGAGCTTCGCGGCACCGCGAGCGGCTGTGCTGGCCGCGCTCAATGACTCCATGAACGACCTCAATTTGGGGAATATCCGCGGGGCCCGGGATGGGAGCGTCTCGCGTCTCGAGGCCACCACCAGGGACAAGGAGCGTGTCGTGGCAACGATCCGCTCGCACCGGGACGTTACGCAGGTTACCATCAGGGTCGGCTGGTTCGGCGATCAGCCCCTGACGCAGGCGATCCTGGAACGAATGGAAGTTCGCCTTGGCAGCCGATCACCCGAAGGGATCCCTACAACCGTGCCTTCGGCGCCCTCACGCAATCCTTACTTCGCGCGGGACGCGATCCCAGACGCCGTCATGCTGCGTGACTTCGTCGAGGCTCCCTACCACGACCGCGTCATTCCCTGGTAGGCAAAGCCATCTCGACCCGCGGAGCATTCCATGTCACAACCAAAGTCGCCTCGGTAACGTCACAGCCGGGGCCCGCCTGCGCCAGATTGATTGGCGTGGGCCACGGCAAGACCCAAGTTCGCCAGGCGCAAAAAAATAGGGCCGGAGGCCCTCGAGAACACGTCTAAGTTGGCCAGCCTCGGCTCGTGCCGATCCCAGCGTCCATGCGGAATCGGAACACGAACCGTGCGGTCAGAACTGAGCGAAGCAGGCACAGCGCGGGCCGCGACCGCCCCCTCATCGTCAAGGTTGAACCGGGCGCGCGCTTCCCTGCCGCCAGGAATCAAACCTCTTTTGTTTGAGTGCGAGCCAGCTTACCAGGACCTGGCAAACCGGCGGCAAAGCAGGGCAGGAGAAATGAATGAGGGAATAATTATTCATTATGACGATACAAAACGGTGTGAACCGTTTCATGGCGTCCCGATGACGTCCGCCAAGTTACGAGGATTCCCGTTTCGAGTCAACCCTCTCCCGGGGAAACCCCGCAAAAAAATCCATCGCCTCAGGGAAGCCACCAGCGGTTGGGCTGCCTCGCCGCAAGGAGTTGCGCATCGCCGCGGCGCGATCGACGAATTCCGTCGGTTATCGATTTCCTTGAGCCGGTTGGACAAGCAGGTATTGGCCCGTTGCGTTCAAGGCGTCGAAGTGAGAAACTCACGAGGTCGAGTCGTGCGGGTGTGCCGTGGCCGTTAGATCCACCGTGATCGGCCGAACCGAAAACAATTGCCAATGTAGACGAGATCGCCGCGCGAATCAGCCCCAGGGATGTGCGGTCAAAGCACCACCACCCGGAGAAGAGGATTCGATGGGGGTTTTTTCTCGTCCTCAACGCAACGACGGCCCGGGAGAGTCAGGATGAGCATCCGCGTCGGCTTCGACCACTGCACGATTTCGCATCGCGGCTTGACGCCCGAGGAGACCCTGGAGTTCGCAAGTACTCACGGGATGGACGGTGTGCAGTTTCTCAAGCCCTCGGTGATTGATGCAGGGCTCGATCCCGAGCGGTTGGGCGGCTTTCGGCGCCGCGCGGAGGCGATGGGGCTTTACCTCGAGGTCGGCCTTGCTTCTCCCAATCCCGTGCGCAGATCGCGCGAGCGGGGTCAACCAATGTCGGCCGAGGAGGTGGTCCGGGCACTCTCTCCTGACCTCGAAGGGATTGCGGCGCTCGGCTGTCGGCACGCACGGGTCTACGTGGGTGATCGGCACGATCGGTTTCGCTCCGACGTACCCTGGCCGGCCCAGGTCGAGGCGACCCTGGAGGTCCTGACCGTGCTGACTCCCCGGCTCCTGGACCTGGATCTGAAGCTGGCGATCGAGACCCATGCCGACTTCACGGCCGCCGAGCTGCTCGAGCTGCTGGATCAACTCGATTCCCGTGCTTTCGGTGTAACCCTGGACACCGGCAACCTGCTGATGCGGCTGGATGATCCCGTCGCAGCCGTCGCCCAGCTTGCGCCCTGGGTCCTTTCCACCCACATCAAGGACGCGATCCTGGCGTTCACGCCGCGTGGTTTGTGCTGGCAAGCCCGGCCCGTCGGGTCGGGGATCTTGCCCATGCCCGATCTCCTCGCCCTCTTGATCCAGGCCAGGCCCGGGCTTCCCTTGACGATCGAGCTGCACCCCAGAACCTACGATCTGCCCATCTTCGAGCCCAAGTGGCTCTCTTATTTCCCCGGGCTCTCTTCTCAGTCGCTGGCGGCCGTGGTCCGGCTTGCGGTTCTCTGCGAGGGGCGCTACGCCGAGGGCACTCTCCCGCGTCCGGAGTCCGTGGAGACCATCCCCTGGGCCAACCGCGACCATGATTGGCTGGCCAGCTCGCTTGGCTATCTACGGTCGGTCGTCCCCACCCTCGCGAACCTGTAGAAATCCTGATGCTCACCGCCTCTCCTGCGAGCCCGTTGCCGGAAGCCAGGCTGGCCGTCGAGGTCGAAGGCCTCGCCAAGGTCTTCGGCTCTCCATCGGCTCCGGTCGAAGCCCTGCGCGGAATCTCGCTGGCCGTCCAGAGCGGCCAGCGCGTCGCTTTGCTTGGAAAATCCGGATCGGGAAAGTCAACCCTGCTCAATCTGATTGGCGGTCTCGACAGGCCGACGAGCGGCTCGATCCGGGTTGGCGGGCGAGGAGCTGTCGCGGATGACGGCCAACGAGCTGGCAGAGTACCGGCTGGCGACCGTGGGCATGGTCTTCCAGGCCTACAACCTGATCCCCACGCGAACCGCGATCGAGAACATGGAGCTGCCGATGATCCTGGCGGGCCGTTCGCCGCCGGACCGGCGCGCCGCGGCGCGGCAGGCGCTGGAGGCGGTCGGGCTGGGTCGCAGAATCCACCACCGGCCCGTCGAGCTCTCCGGAGGAGAGCATCAGCGGGTCGCAATCGCCCGGGCGCTGGTGAATCGCCCCGAGATCCTGCTGGCCGACGAACCGACCGGCAATCTCGACTCGGCCACCGCCGGCGAGATCATGCGGCTCTTGCTCGACCACGTGCAGCGGGACGGCACGACGCTCTTCCTGGTGACTCACGATGAAGAGCTGGCCCGGCAGTCCGCCGAGCGGATCATCCACATGAGAGACGGGCAGATCATCCCATGAAACCGATCTGTATGTCCTGATGGGGCCACCTGGGACCGTTCTGGACTGGACTCCCGATGGTTCGGGGTGGTCCCGTTTGGTCCCTCTGAGACAACCGATGTGGGAAGGGTGTGGGAACCTCACAGGTCGGGCAACCGGTCCACGACCTTCGACAAATCCTCAAGCCGGGTGTGGGCATAGCGGCCGAACGTCAGGTTCGCGTCGTGATGGCGGGCCGGTTCCATCGAGCCCTTGACTGACCCGCCGCATTGGACGATCTGGCTTACGAAGCAATGCCGTGGGGAATGAAGATCGTAGGCGTCCGAGGGAATACCGGCGGCCTTCAGATCCGCTCGAATCATCGGGGCCGTGTTGTGTTCCCGCCGGGATCGGGGCTTCGACCACGGGAGCATCGGGCACAGGTCGCGGGGCTTCGCTATTCGCTGGGGGCGTCCACGATCGAGTTCAGGTCGATCACAACGGTGGCTTCGACAAGAGCCTGTAACTCGCCACCGACGGCTTCTCGGGTTTCGTCCCCGACCCGATCACCCACGACTCGAGGAATCCAGTCCGCCACGTCCTCGCCATCGGCCAGCCCGGGCAGCCGGACCACCTTGACCCACAGGGGGCGAGGGCATGCTGCAAAGTTGGTCTTGACCGCCCTCTGATCCCGACTGCTTTCGTTGCGAATTTGAATCGTTCGGCGGCGGTCTCCAGACCCCGCCGTTCGCCCGACCCTGGGTCTCCAGTGACGCACCGACGGCCGGGGTGGGGAAAAGGGTCGTTACTGAATAGCGCTTCTTAACCGTAGCGTCACAGAATCCTTGTGCAGATTTGTCACCTAAGTTTTGTTACAATGGGCGGAGTCTCACTTACTGGAGGTGCCGCCATGTCACCGCGGCTAACCATCCGCAAACCCAACGCGGATGAGCTCCACCAACTCCATCAATGGCTGGAACAGCCCCTGCAATCCTGGCAACGTCGTCGTGCCGAAGTCATCCTGCTCTACGCCGCTGACGGTTCGGTCTCATCGATCGCCCAACTCCTCCAAGTCCATCGCAATACCGTCTCTACCGATGTCCGCGAGTTCGCGCGGCAGGGCCTGTCGGCGCTGAGCCGACCGCGCAAGCTCGGAGCCCCGCCGCGCTTGTCAAAGCAGCAAATCGTTGCCATCTGGCGCCTGGCCGACCCAGCGCCCACCACCCTGGGGCTGCCGTTGGGCCGCTGGAGCTTGGCCAAGTTGCGCGCGTACCTCATCCGCCAGCGCATCGTCCCCACGATCAGCCGCGAGCACCTGCGCCGGGTGCTGAAAAAAGGG
>JBAUOX010000436.1:0-10610 GCA_049579985.1 Isosphaeraceae bacterium
GTTCGAGCCGCTCGCCACTGTTCGAGCCGCTCGCCACTGTTCGAGCCGCTCGCCACTCTCAACTATTCGAGCCACTCGCCACTCGCCACTCACAACTCGCCACTACCCATGAGCGGACTCAACCAGATCGCCGGATCCTGCAATTGTTCGACCCCGGGAATCCAGTGCGTCACGTGCGCGCCTGTCGGTATCCCCAGCACGCTCTCGATAACGGACGCGCTGGGCAGTTACACCGCGACGTGGAACTCCACGCTGTCGCTCTGGATCACGCCGCAGCTGTGCTCGGCGTCGTCAACTTCTCCGACCGCGAAATGCACATCCGGTACCGGGGCCTGCAATTCCGGCACACACGCTGCCGGCGCCCTCTACACCTACTCGATAGGGTGCACCGCCTCGGGCCACATGACGCTGAATCGGTACTGGTACGAGCTCGTGTGCGTTTCGCCGAGTTTCCAGTACTCTCCATGTAGCTGCAGCCCAGGCGGACCCCAGGCTTATAGTTCAAGTGGTTCTGTGAAAATAACTTGTGGATCAATTTCTTGGTCTGGAGCGCTCACAAAAGTTAGCGGCAATCTTGCAGACCCAGTTGGAGGGGGAGCATCATTTAGCCAATGATTGACACGATTCAGGTCTAAAAGTATAATCCACGAGTGGTAATACAGGTGATATCAAACAGGGAATCAAACAATAATAAAAATATCATTAGAATTACGAAAGACGATGGAATTATGGCTTCAATCAGACGATCCGGTCGAGCGCGCTCATGCGGTCTGGCGGCTGAACCAGCCTGGTACGCTGATGCCGGGCCCCCAGCAGGGGTGGGCCCCTGATCCCCCACTCATCCCCCTGACCGAATCCCTCGAGCTGCTCCGCCTGGTGAAGCTCTGCCGGTACCGCTCTACCACTAGCTGTGGCTGCTCCGGCGCCCGCTGCGGCCTTCGGTCCGCGATCGTCTCCCACCGCGATTGTCTGGACTGCGTGCGGTCCTACGGCACGGCTTGAGGCGTGATCTCGTCCAGCCCAGCACCGTCGTATCCACCGGGATCACGCGCCACCGTCCACCGTCCACGTCCGCGGGGTCGGGGTCGCAAGCCGTAGAGCCATCTTCCTGACCAATTTTTTTATCAGTAGGTTGGGTCCAACCCACCGGGGCGTAGACACAACCCCATGCCTGATTGTGGGTTTCGTTTCGCTCCACCCACCCTAACGACAAGCGGCCAGCCCGTTTTGGGACGATGCCCATCATTTCTCCCCCCCTCCGTTCCAGTGCTTCTCTGATCCTTCGCTGGTCGTCTTGCAGCAACGATCCATCGTCAGAGTGATCGTGCTGTGTCGGGCCAGAGCATGGACCCGCTTGGGGTCTACTATACAGATGTATTGATTGCCGGGCTGGCGGCCGAGCAACCCTGGATCCCTGTCCATCTCATTCGCCGCTCGATGCCCCGCTTCGAAGCGTGATGCGGAACCTCGGGCACTGGCCAAAGAAGCTCAGCGGGTTGTCGAAGACGACCTTGCGAATCAAGGCGTCGCCATGTCCTCGCCGCCGCATCTCGAAGATCAGCTCAGGGACCGCCAGCGGGTCGCTGTGCCCCCAGTCGCCGGCCGAGTTGGCCATGATCCGTTCCGGTCCGTACATCTCGATCATGTCGGCGGCCCGGGCGGGGGTGCACTTGGTGACCGGATAGAGCGTCATTCCCACCCAGTGGCCGGCGTGGAGTGACAGGCGGATCGTGTGCTCCTCGACGTGGTCAATGCAGACCCGCTCGGGGCTGATCCGCGATTCATCATGGATCATGTCCAGGATCATGTGGGTTCCCTGGTACTTGTCGGCCAGGTGAGGTGTATGGACCAGAACCAGTTCCTGCCTTCGCGCCGCCAGGTCGAGGTGCTCCAGGAACACGGTCGCCTCGTTGCGGGTGTTCTTGTTCAGACCGATCTCGCCGATGCCGAGAACCCCGGGATCATCGAGAAACTCGGGGATCATCGCGATCACCTGCCGCGACAGGGAGACGTTTTCGGCCTCCTTGGCGTTGATGCACAGCCAGCATCGATGTTCGATGCCGTAGCCGGCGGCTCGCTTGCGCTCGAACTGGGTCAACTGGCGAAAGTAATCGCGGAACCCTTCCGGGCCCGAGCGGTCAAAACCAGCCCAGAAGGCAGGCTCGCTGACCAGCACGCAACCCGCCAGCGCCATCCGTTTGTAGTCGTCTGTAACCCGGGACACCATGTGAATGTGCGGATCGACATATTGCATGATCAACCCCCTTCGATCGGGCGAACCACCGGACGCGAGTTCTCGGGTGGACGCGACATCCCGGTTGCTAGAGACAGCGATTGCCGGCAAATCGCTGAAGCTCGAGTTGATGGCACGCAAACCATCCGGAGATGCGCAGCAACCAACTCATGTCGGGACTCGGACGATGCGGACCGAAAACCGCTCGACAGATCACTTCGTGCCCGGCGACTGGGCCGGCTGCCTGAGTTTCAGGTGGTCGCGCCAGTTCTGATCGTACTCGAGCGAGAAGATCAACTGAATCGTCTCGGAGCGGCCCGGGCCCGGCTCGCAGAGCGCCTCGAGGGCCTGGCGAATCTGGCCGACCCTCGGGTCGGGATGGAGATGGTGGTGAGCAGGCGCCCGATCGATCCGATCGAGGACTGCGGCGATTTCCAGGATCTTGCCTCGGGTTTCGAGAAAATCCCGATCCAGGACCTCCAGGGCCTCGCGTGAGTTCAACATGGTCTGTCGTCCTCCATGGACAGTCAGGCGTGTCGGTCTGCCGCTTCGAATCGGAATTCGCCGGAAAGCATGCCGGGACCACTCTTTCCCTCATCATCCCACAAGGCGTCTCGGGATGCAAATCTCCCCTTGCCAGACGAGACGAGACGCCATGGAGGCAGGGCATCCCCACGGATCCGACAGCCTGCCCGGCTCGTCGCGAGCATGCGGCTTGCCCGCACTGCGTCTGCCCCCGGCGCTCTTACCTTCAGAACAGCCGTCGATACATCCGTCGCGATCGTCATATTTCCCCCGGCTCGAAGCTGCTCAAGTAGAAAACCTCAAGTCACCCTGCTGGACCTTGGTTGGCGGGGCACGTTCTGGTATCGTAGAGGAGAGGCGGGTCCCACGCATGACGCCGAGCTTCTTTTTGAGGGATCCGCAATCGCACTTGAAGGAGTTACACCATGCGATTGATTGGCTTGCGATTGCCGATCCTGGCGGTGCTGATGCTGGCATCGAGCTCCGTGCCCACCCGGGCTCAGGTTCTCTATCTGGAAACCGCGGACTGGCTACCCACGGCAAGCGTGCTGGCACTTCCCACTTCTTACGTTGTGGCCGGCACCTACGCTGTGCCGACCTCCTACACAATTCCGACGGTTTACGCGACTGCGTACGTGACCGAGTCGGCCTTGCTGGCGCCGACGACGTACGTGGCTCCCACGTACTACGAGACCCGATTCCGGCGCGGTGGACTCTTCGGCCGGCGACTCGTGGAAACCACGCGGGCATACTACCTGCCAACCACGGCTTATTATCCGACCACCTATTACTATCCGACCACGTTCTATCCGACCACCTATTACTATCCGACCACGTTCTCTTCGCCCACGGTTCTGGATACTTCCGTCGTATCCACCGGCTACACGACGGCCCGCTCCAGCAACTGCTGTGGCGGCGAGACGATCGTCGCCGCCGCGCCCGCGGTTCGAATGTACCCATCCGAGCAAACGCCGGTTGCCACCACTCCGGCTCCACGAACCAATACGCGTTCCCGGACATCGCCAATCCAGAGCGAGCCGGCCGAGGACGATTCGATCAACTCGAACGTGCCCGAACTTCCTCCGCGTGAGCCGGCACCCAGGTCGGATGCATCGGGTGCGGCCGCGGGCCGGTCTGACTCACCTCCCCCGTCCCCCTTCCCGAGGCGATCGCCTGGCGGCAGTGCACAGCCCAAGCCCGCAAGCCCCAATATGTCCCCCACGTCGCCGGCATCGTCAGGAGGCGTGGAGCGTCCCACGGCGCCCGTCGGCCCCGAGGATCTGGAGCCGGCTCCCGGCAGTGGTGAGACAAGCGGAGCCGGCTCAGGCGGGCGACGCGTGGTTCAAAAGCCCGTTCTCCCGGCGTCCCGCGAAGTTCGATCGCAGTACCGCAACGTGCTTTTCGGCAGGGTCAAGACCCGCGACACCAACGAGCCGGAGGAAGGCGTGCGGGTCACCATCTCCAACCGGACGAATGCCTACGCGGATCGCGTGGCGCTCACCGACGCGTTCGGACGCTTCGCAGTCAAGGTCCCTGATGGCGACTGGACCGTCAACGTTACGATGCCCAGCGGACGGGCTTATTCCGTCAGCCAGATCACCGTCAGCAACGGCCTGATCAATGACGACATCGGACGCGACATCCCCAGCCTGGTCATCACCCGCTGAGGCGCGTGCGAGGCCGGGCGGAGTGGCTGCCGCCGAATCTCCGGCCCGGCCCTACCGGCACGCCGACCGTTGTTCCTCTCATGGTCGGGAACGATCGGACCGGTTTGGCCCGCGATCAACTGCCAGAGGAGGCAAACGATGCAAGAAATGGTAGAAGAAGTCCCCGAAATCCGCCTCTGTGAAGTCTCCAACGAGGTCGAGGCCGCGCTGGTGGTCAACCTCCTGCGCGAGGAAGATATCTGCGCCCGAAGCGACGCCACGGCGGCCATGCCCGTCTTCGGCGGCCTCCCCTTCGAGTCTGGGCACGTCATCTTCGTTCCCACTTCCCAGGCAAGGGTCGCCCGCGAGATCCTCGCTCAGTATCCTCATTTCAAGAACCTCAAGAACGTTCACGAGCCCGATCTCTGACCCGCGGCCGCGGTCCGGAAGCCAAATGTCCCACTCGGTGCGGCAGCCGTTGCGGGTCTGCTTCGTCGTCAGTTACTTTCATCCGTTTGCCAGCGGGGCCGAGCGCCAGGCGCTGGCCCAGGCGCTCGAGCTGGTGCGACGTGGCCATCTGGTGCACGTGGTCACCCGATCCGTGCCAGGCTACCCGATCGACGAAGAGGACTATCAGGGAATCTTCATCCATCGCTGTGTCCACACCTCGGATCGCGGCCTCCTCTTCGCGCTCAGCTTCGTCTCGGGAGTGATTCGGGCCCTCCGCCGGCTGCGCGGGCAAGTTGATGTGATCCATACCCACCAGGCACTTTGGGAAGCGGTGGCCACCGGCCTGGCGCGCTCCTTGCTGCCGGAGATTCCGACCCTGGTGCAGCCGGCGAGCTCGGGCTACTACGGCGAGGCCGACGAGCTTCGCCGCACCCGTGGGTCTGCCTTGCTGCGCCGCATCATCCTACGGAATACGGGCCTGGCGGCAATCTCCGCCGAGATCGAGGGCCAGTGGTTGGAGCTGGGCGTTCCCAAGTGTCGGATTGCCCGTATGGCCAGCGGCGTGGACGCCGGTCACTTTCACCCCGGTGCCAGTCCGCTCGAGACCCACTTGCTTCCCCGCCCGCGAGTCATCTTCACGGGCCGGCTGCACCCGCAAAAAAACCTGCCGCTCCTGCTCGAAGCCTGGCAGGAAGTGACACGGCAAATTCCGGCCAACCTGATCCTGGTCGGCCCGGGAAGCGACCGCGAAACGCTTGGCCGCCTTGCCACCCGGCTCGGCATCATCGATCGCGTTCAATTCGTGGGAGCCGTGGCCGATCCGGCCGATCACCTCCGCGCGGCGGATGTCTTCGTTCTGCCCAGCGTGGCCGAAGGGATGAGCAATTCGCTCCTCGAGGCAATGGCCACCGCGCTCCCCTGCGTGGTCTCCGGCATCGGCGGCAACTCCGACCTGGTCACCGATCATGAGACCGGACGACTGGTGGCCGACGCAACTCCCCAGTCCTGGACCTCGACCCTTCTGGAACTACTGAGAAACCCAGAGGAGGCGAGGCGCCTGGGAACCGGGGCACGCCGGCGCATCGACGAGCAATTCTCGCTCGCCGCCGTTGTCGATCGCTACCTGGATCTTTACCAGGCAATGGTCGACGGACACTGGCCGGCCTGAGAAACGTCAATCGTTAGCGGATCGTAACACCCGGCCCGTGGCAAAGCCGATCGCAATAACGATCCATCGGCCGTTGTCATCCTGCTCGATCCGGGCTTCGAATCCACGTCCCTGAACCTGGTCAGGGTCGAGCGACGGGTCCTGCAAGAGAAGCTCGTACGGCACGACGATGCTCCGCGGCTTGTTGGGGCCGACACCCTGTCCCCAGAGGACCATCTCGATCCGATCGCTGCCGGGAGGGTTCTCCACCAGCTCGGCCCTCTGCACGATTCCCCGAACCTGCATCATCCCAACCCCCTCCCCGATCATCCGGGACGCATCGAGATGCCCGATGGTCTATACTATCCCTATCGTGACGGACCGTTGAGATCCGGCACCATGATGGCAAACCACGGCTGCTCACTGGCTTCCGCGTCTCCGCGTAATCTCCGCGAACCGCCTCTTCCATGGTTGCACGCCTGCAGGCGCCAATTGTTCTGGCCCACGGGTTGTTCGGATTCTCCAGGATCGGTCTGGGTCCGCTGACGCTCACGACCTACTTCCGGGGGATTCCGGATGAACTTCGAGCGGCGGGGAACCGTGTCCTGGTGACGCGGGTCCATCCGATCGCCGGAGTGGAGTTCCGCGCCCGGCGACTGGGCGATCGGATCCTTCGCGCCTTCCCCGAGGAACCGGTTCACATCATCGGCCACAGCATGGGAGGCCTGGACGCCCGGCGACTGCTCGCCGACCCGTTCTGGCCCAAACGGGTGCTCAGCCTGACCACCATCGGCACGCCTCACCTGGGAACGTACCTGGCCGATTTCGCCAAGCTCAGGGTCGGCCGCGTCTATCGCCTGCTCGATTTGATGGGGCTCGATCCCCGGGGCTTCCTCGACATCACGCGACGTTCCGCCCGCAGGTTCCATCGCCTGCACGACCAGCCCCTGGACATCCCCTGCTTCAGTCTGGCCGGTGATCCACCCAGCACCGAGGTGACCTGGCCGCTCCAGCGGCTGCATGCCATGCTGAGCGAGCTGGAAGGGCCAAACGACGGCTTGGTCTCCGTGGCCTCCGCCCAGGCGTTCGGCACAGCCCTGCCCTCTTGGCCCGCCGATCATCTTCGACAGATGAACTGGATGACTCCCACGCCCGGCTCGATCTGTCCTCCCGTTCCCGACCTCTACGCCCAGGTTCTCGACAAGCTTGCGGCCCTCGGCTTCGCATCCGCCGGACAAATTGTCGCCTGAACGATCCCGCCCGTCAGCCCCCGGAACTCGGCTTGGGAAGGAAAGGGAGGAGCTGTCGAGCGAAGCCGGGCAGTTGCCTGGTCTGATGGTGGCACCGCGAGTAAAATAGCGAAGAGACCGTCTTCCGACGCTTGCGAGAGCCAATCATGCCAAGTCAATCAATCATTTGACCCGACGAAAGGCCATGCCCCGTTTATCTACCTGCTGCAAGATCAACCACCGAATCAACGCAAGCCGCTAAAGTGCTTGACTGAGGCTCTAAATCACGCCAATAAGAGGATCGTCAAGGAGATTCTGTGGCTGGAATCGCTTGCACCAAAACCACCTGCTGTCCCTGGGGCCGAACGCGGCAACCTGCAACCGTTATACATTATTCTGGTGAACACAGAGTACCCTTTCTGGTCGTCAGCCAAGAATCGCCTCGTCAGCCCCGCCGAAGGAATAACGCTCTTGGGCCATGGGGCACGCGCGTTCAAGGCTGCAAGGACCTACTTCGTCGCATTAGCGAAGTCAGATCCAAAGGAATACAGTCGCCCTATCCAGTACTTTCTCGACAGCTTTCAATTGAGTACAGAAGTCACCGAATGGCCGTCAATTGGCGAGTGACGCCCGCATACTTCCCGGCCAACGGGCAAGTGCTCGCCGAAAAAGTTCAATAGCCGTCTTGTCGCCCCGAGACGATTTGCTGACCGGGCCATTCACGGTCGCCAACGAGCCCGACCCCCAGGCCGATACGGCGTCGTTCCAGATCGTCCCCACAGCCTATGTTCCTCCTCCGATAAGGAAAAGGCGAGAATCTCCGCTCTCACCTTCAGGTCCTGAGCTTACGTCCGGTCTCGGTAACAATCCGAAGCAATTCGCTCCAGCGAACTGGCTTGGCCAGGTGCTCATCGACGCCGATTTCCCGGGAGCGCCGCCGATCTTCCTCGCAGGCATAGCCCGAGATGACGACGATCCTCGCTCGGGCGAGCGATTCGTCTTCGCGCATTCGCCGAGCGACCTCGTAGCCGTCCAGCCCGGGCAGCCCTAGATCGAGGAGGATCACATCGGGAGCGAAAGCCGGCGCCTGGGAGAGGGCCCCGAGCCCGTCTTTGCAGATGTGGACCTCGTGCCCGGCGGACTCCAGCAACCGGCGGAGGCCGAGGGCATAGTGCAGGTTGTCCTCGACAATCAGGATCCGCCTTCGCTCCAGCGCCCCGTTCGCGGCGAGGGCCGGCCCACTCTCGAGGAACGGGGGCCCGGAACCGTTGGCGTTGTCGGCCCCGACGGTCGGGAGTCGAACGACGATCTCGCAACCGCGGTTCAGCCCGTCGCTCCGCGCCGCGACCGAGCCGCCGTGCAGTTCGACGATCGTTTTGACCAGCGTGAGGCCGATTCCGAGTCCTCCGCGCCCGCGCACCAACGATGTATCGAGTTGCGCGAACGGATCGAAGACGTGCGTCAGAAAATCCGGGGGAATCCCGATCCCCATGTCGCGAACCGTCAAGACGAACTCGCCACCCTCGGCCCCGACAGAGACCTCGATCCGTCCGTCCGGCGGCGTGAACTTGATGGCATTGGTCAGGAGGTTACAGACGACCTGCTCCAGCCGAGCCGGGTCGGCCTCCAGTTGGGGTAGCTCCGGGGCCACCGCGACATGCAGATGATGCCCTTGGGCCTGGTTGAGGTGCCGCACTGTGTCAACGGCTCGCTCGATCAATTCGGCCGGCCGCACCCGCTCCCTCTGTAACTGGAACGTGCCGCGCGTGATCCGAGAGGTGTCCAGCAGATCGTTCACCATGCGCGTCAGGAGTTGGACTTGGTGCTCGGCCATCGTCAAGGCCCAGTCGCGGTCGCTCTCGTCTCCGCCGCCGGTAACCAGCGACAGACCGCAGTCCAGCGCGGCCAGTGGGTTCCGAAGCTCGTGGGCAAGCATCGCCAGGAATTGGTTCTTGTGGGTGTCTGCCTCCTTGAGCGCGTCTTCGGATCGCTTCTGGTCGTCGATGTCGGTGCTCGAGCCGGTCCAGATCAGCACGTGGCCGTCGGCGTCGCGCAGCGCATTGGCGCGGGTGAGGTGCCATCGGTAGACCCCGTCGGAGCGCCGGAAGCGGTGCTCGAGCTGGAACGGTTCGCCAGTATCGATGCAGTGCTGCCACCGATGGAGGTTCTCCTCCAGGTCGGCGGGGTGGACGAATCGCGTCCAGCTCAGGTCCTCGATCGACTCGGAGGACAGGCCAGTGAACTCGGTCCAGGGCCGGTTGAAGTAATCCACGACGCCGTTGGGCTTGGCGGTGAAGATGATCTGGGGCATCGTTTCGGTCAGGATGCGGAATCGCTCCCAGTTCTGCCGCAACAGCTCCGCCCGCCGGTGCTCGGTCACGTCCTGAAACGCCAGGAGGATGAGTGGCGAGGCACCGTCCCGCGGGCACACCTGACGGGCGTTGAGGAGCATCACCCTGTGCCCGATCACGGGGAATTCGTGCTCGACCTCGTGCTCCTCGAACGTGTGGTGGCCGGGGAGGATATCTTCCAGTAGTCTCCGCAGTGAGGGAATGTTCCATTGTCCGGCCCCCAGGTCGTAGAGGAACATGTCCTCCGTCTCCTCGGGCTTGACCTGAAAGGTCTGATAGAAGGACTGGTTCGCCGACTTGACCCGCAGGTCCTCGGTGAGGATGAGGATTGGCTCCCGCACCGTCTCCACGATGCTCTGGGCGTACTCGCCGGATTCCTTGAGGCGCATCTGGGCGTGCTTGGCCTCGTCGATGTCACCGAACACCACCACGGCGCCGTCGATCTTGTTCTCCGAGGTCCGGTAGGGGTGGATGCAGAGCATGTACCAGTGGCCGGCTCGGTCGCGAACCTCGCGCTCCTCCGTCCGAACGGTGTCGATCACCCCCGTGATCAACGCCTCCAGGTCGGACACCTCGACGACCGACTTGAGCTCGCCGATAGGGCGTCCGACGTCGGCGGGCAGAAGGTTCAGGACCTTCCCGGCCGCTGGCGTGAACTTCCGGATGCGGAGATCGACCCCCACAGCCACTATCGGCACGTTCGCGCTGCCGAGCAGGTTGGTCATGTCATCGCTGACCCGGGTCAATTCCAGGTTCCGGCTCTGGAGCTGCTCGTTGACGGTCACCAGCTCTTCGTTGATCGATTGGAGTTCTTCCTTCGCCGTCTCCAACTCCTCGTTGGTGCTCAGGAGTTCCTCGTTGCTGGAGAGAATCTCCTCGTTGGCAGATTTCAGCTCCTCGTTCACGGTGTCCTTTTGTTCGATGACGGACTGGAGGTAGTCGCGCATCGCGGCGAGCTCCTGCCGCAGCCGGTCGACTTCGCGTTCGTCCGGGGGCGCGGACACCCCGGCAGCGACGGAGGTCGTCGCG
>JBAUOX010000437.1:0-2509 GCA_049579985.1 Isosphaeraceae bacterium
ACGAGACGGTCCTGGACGCCGTCGTGGAGCTGGCGGCGTCGAGCCCGGACCTGGAACAGTTCGGGGCGGGGGTGCGGGCGATTCCCAGGCCCCCGGAGCCCTGGGACCCGGCTGACGAGCCCGAGCCGAAGGCTTGAGAAACGGTGCGACAACGGCCGAGCGGCTCGATCGCTTCAGCGGGACAGGACGAGTCATTGACCGGGCCTGGAATGTGCTACGTCTCCCTTTTCGACCTCAGTCCCGGCGGAGTTGAGTATGGTGTCCCCGGAACCTCACAGATCGAGCAGCGGCAGGGGCTATAAGGGGGAGCTGCGCCCGGCCGAAACCGGGCGCATGGTGGGGGCGTCAGTCCAAGGAAACGAATAACGCCCAACATGCACGCACTGATCCAGCTTGGCAAGCCCGCAGAGCTGTGGTAGGTTGGTCAGTAAAGGTCAGCACAATTATGACGATACATTTACCTGAAAACCTGGAAAGCTCCATCCTCGCGGCCGTCCACAGCGGCCGCTACGCCTCGCTCGACGACGCCATGGCCGAGGCCGCGTCCCTGCTCGTCCAACGGCTGGAGCAGGAGGAGTCCCAAGCAAAGCAGCCAGCGGCAAGCCAAATCGAAACCGCCCCGGCACATAAGCCGATCTGGGAAGAGATCGAAGAGCTTACCGCGAACATCCCTGATGAGGAGTTTCTAAAACTGCCAGTTGATGGTGCCGAGCAGCTTGACCACTACATCTATGGATTGCCCAAGCGGCCAGCTTCGCAATGAGGCGAATCTTTGCTGATGCGGTCTATTGGGTCGCTATCGCCAATCGCAAAGACCAGTGGTACGCCAAGGTGGTCACGGTGATGCGGTCGCTTGGCCGGGTCACGCTCGTTACCACGGAGGAAGTGCTCGACGAGTTCCTGGCCCATTACAGCGGCCACGGGCCTGTCCTGCGGAACCTCGCGGCCGCCACCGTCGAAAAGGCCATGGCGAACCCGCTCGTGATCGTGAGACCGCAATCCCATCAGTCGTTCCTTGACGGCCTTGCTCTTCCACCGGGCGTTGCACCGGCCAAGGCGCGAGCATGGCCTGGATCGTATCGTCCCCATGATTCCTCGCCCATAGGCCGCACCAACGCCAGTCCTCCGCTCTCGCAACACGCCCCGCACCCACGGCATTCTGCTCGACGTATCGCAAAACGGTCAACAGATGTTCGTCGCCCTGCACCGGGAAGCTGTTGAATCGTCCCTGATCAAGATGTCCGTAACCCACAGTCCGATGCGCGACCCTCCAGCGCATCGCATGCGTCTGCGCCAGCCAACCGAAGAAGGCCGTGACTTGGCCGTCTGTCTCCGGCCAGACAACAAAGTGCCAATGGTTCGACATGACACAGTAGGACAGGATGGGGATCGGGTGTCGTTGGTGCGCCTCGATCATGACCCGCTGAAACGCCTCGAAGTCGGCGTTCTTGCCAAAGAGGTGCATCCTGCCGACCGATCGGTTCAACACATGGTACACCTGCCCGCCCGGTGCTTTTCGCGATGCTCTTGGCATGGGCAGGAAACCTACCAGAAAGCCGTGACCCCTGTTAATACTAGCTGCGTCCCTGTTTCCGTCCTCAAACGATCTCGATCCGATGGGCTGTGATCCAGATGTCCAATTGCTCAAAGCGAACCTTCAAGGTTTCTTTGAAATCGCGCATGGACTGCCAATTCTCCGGGCTATCCTCAACGTCAACACGCGCGCGGAGGAGCTGATCGTGATACAGGGTGCTCTGGTAGAGCCAGAGCCCACGAACGACCACGGAATCCGTGCTCACTGCCCCGAACAGGCGGACCAGCTCGTCGTCAGTCTCGACGAATTTCTCCCGCTCGACGGGCCGACCGTCGTTAGAGAACAGCGGGAGCAGGATTTCGAATCTGATCATGAGCCGCCTTCACTTCGGCATCTGTGGCACGCCGGTAGGCGACTTGTTGGTCGTCGAGCAACTTGAGTGCGTTGACGGGCACCTGGTACACTTCGTCGGGAAAGCTGCCGATCTTGGCTTTCGTCGCCAGCTCGTAAAAGCCGCGTACACGGTCTTCCCGTGTGACAAACTTGATGAATACGGTCTGCATGGCGTCGCCTTTCCATGTTGAAGTATAACACTGAGCAAGGGACGCAACAAGACTGCCGCCGGCCTCACTCCGCGGAGCGGAGCGCCCCCTTGCCCGGGTCCCGGACGATCGGCGTCGCGTCCCAGAAGGTCAGCGTGCCATCCCGAAATCCGGTGTCAGTTCGTCTTTTCGGGCAAGAATGATGAACTGACACCGGATTTCCAGAAGGACGATATCACCGCGCTTCATGGCTTCCGGTCATAGCGGCTGATATCCTCCCAATCGTCCGGCTCGATATCCGCAATGAGAGGATACATATCCTGGACATCCTCCACGTCGACGATAGCCCTGATCTTCTCGAACTGTTCGGCTCGCATCAGCACGTAACTTGCTCCCGTTATGGCATCAACGACATACACGGGCGCCCCGCCAT
>JBAUOX010000438.1:0-1993 GCA_049579985.1 Isosphaeraceae bacterium
TACTCGTCGAGCTCATCCTTGTGTTGCCGGTAGTAGCGCTCCACGATCCGAATCTCCTCGTGAGTCAGACTCGGGATCCAGCGGGTGATCTCGTCGTCGGAGCACCCGTTCTGGAAGTACGGAACCAGGTCGTGAACCGTAATCCGGCTGGTGGAGAGCTGGAGCCCTCGGCCACGATCGATAAGCGTGATCTCTGTCTGCATACGGTTTCCCTCCGCGCGTGCATTCGGCACGAGGATTCATTCTAACTGATTCCTCGCCTCAGCCAAGGGACCGCGAATGCTTCGCGAAAGGAATTGGAGAGCTTGAGCGGACTTGGGAGAGCGCCTGGTTGTGAGTTTGCCGAATACGTGATTATGCAAACCAATGAACAGTCGTCGCAAGCCTAAGTCTGCTTTGTCATTGCGAACAATCGAGGCGTCGTCGATCAAGGCATCCCAGAGTCGACGAAGGAAGCTCACGACGAATCAGTTCGTTGGCGCAAGTTCCTTCCAGATAAGAATTTAGTTGAGACGACCGGGATCGAACCGGCAACCTCCTGGTTGCAAACCAGGCGGTCTCACAATTGACCTCACGAAAAGACGCCGAGCGTGAATCTTGCGAGTTTGGTCAGCGATTACGGGCTGCACGAGTTGGACCCGTCGCCGGTGGGCCGGCCGCGGCTAGATTACTCGTCTCAACCGACTGCACCCATAGTGACCCAGAACAGTTTCCCCAGGGAAACGGGCCGCCCTTGATCGCGGTCGTCAAGCGCGGTTGGTCGGCCTCACGGCCGAGGTTCGGTGCTGCGCCCGTTTGAACCACGGTCTGACGACACGTGGTCACGATTTCCCAATCAGTTCGCCCCTGAGCACGGTCACCGCCTGGCCGATCAGGGCCATGCGCTGTCCTTCATCGCGGACCTTGACCACTCCGCCGCGGGGCGAGACCTGGTGGCCGGTCAGCTCGGTGCGGCCCAGCTTTGATGCCCAGAATGGGCCCAGGCAGCAGTGCGCCGAGCCGCAGACCGGGTCCTCGTCCACGCCGACCCGAGGCGCGAAGAACCGCGAGACGAAATCGAACTCGGGCGAAGAGGCCCGGCTCGTGGCGATCACCCCGCGGACGGGAAAGGCGGCGATCAGGCGGTAATCCGGCTGGAGCTCCCGGACGGTCTGCTCGTCGGCGAACTCTACCAGGAGGTCGAACCGGTTGCGGCCCGCAGATAGGAATGGCGCCTTCAGGGCAGCGGCGATCCGATCGAGCTCGAGCTGGTCGATGATCGGGGAATCGAGCGGTTCGGCGGGGAAATCGAGCTCGATCCACTCGCCTTGCCGGCGGGCGCTGAGCCGGCCGCTGCGGGTCTCGAACTGCGCGGGGGCTTGCGGGCGGAGCAGCTTTTCCTCCCAGAGAACGTGGGCGGCCGCCAGGGTGGCGTGACCGCAGAGATCGACTTCCATCCTGGGAGTGAACCAGCGGAGACGGAACAGGCGGCCTGGTTCGATCGGATGGACGAAGGCGGTCTCCGAAAGATTCATCTCGGCAGCGACATGCTGCATCCAGGGCTCGGGCGCGGGTGCGTGGAGCAGGCAGACGGCCGCGGGGTTGCCGGCGAAAGGCCGGTCGGTGAACGAATCAACCTGGATGATGCGCGTGCTCATGTTCGGAGTCCTGGGAAGCCAGCGGAGCCTGAGGAGAACCGCTGCGGGGACACTCGGGTGCGGGACCAGGTTCGGGGTAACCGGCGCGGGCAAGCAGTGTTTCGATCATGCCGAGCGCCTGCCCCATGCCCCGGTCGGCCATGACGGAAAGCCCCTCGCCGAACGAGAAATCCGAGCCGGGAACGGAGACCTGCCAGGCCCTTGGACACTGGCCAAACACGGCCTTACCGAGTCCTAGCAGGACGCACGGCGTGATCGCATGGACCAGCGAGGCCCAATCCTGGCCGCGCGGCGAGAGCGGCTCGACCTGGATCCTCAGCTCGGATGACGGGGAACATTTCCGGGCATCCACGAAG
>JBAUOX010000439.1:0-2258 GCA_049579985.1 Isosphaeraceae bacterium
AGCCGTTGAAATCGTCGAGAGCGACCCGCCGACCTCGTACTGGAGAGGATCGATAGGCAAACGCCCCGGGACGCGTTTAGAATTCATGCAGTGGAATGAGCGCGGTGCCTGGACCCGAAACGGGGCGGACTTCATCGATGGCCACGACCGACACCGACGTTCTTCTGGTGCGGCAGGTGCGCGCCGGCGATGCTGAGGCCTGGCGGCAGCTCATCGAGCGGTTCGAGGGGCGGCTGCTGGCGTTTGTCGATAGCCGGCTCCGCGATCGAGCGGCCAGCGAGGACGTGGTCCAGGAAACGTTCATCGGGTTCCTGACCAGCCTGCCCCACTACGACGAGAAACGAGACATGGAGGCCTATCTCTTCTCGATCGCCGCCCACAAGCTGACCGATCACCTGCGCAAGCAGGGCCGGCGGCCCATCGACCAGTTCGGCTCCGACGACCACGGCCGTCCGCTCAACGAGGTGCCCGGCGGTGCGCGGGCCGCGTCGAGCATCGCCCGCAGCGGCGAGCGCCGCAAGGCCGAGGAGCAACTGCTCGGCGAATCCATGGGCCAGCTCGTCCGCGAATGGCTGGCGCGGCAAGATTACGACCGCATCCGCTGCCTCGAGCTATTGATCGTCAAGGGCTGGGCCAACAAGGAAGTCGCCAGGTTTTTGAATATCACCGAGCAAGCCGTGGCCAGCTACAAGTTCCAGACCATCGCCCGGCTCAAGGAGATGGCCCGCCGCGCAGGCCTGAGCCTCGACGAACTAGGAGATTGACTCACGATGAAGGGCGATGCCAAGGGGAAGCCGCCGCAGCCTCAGCACCACGATGATCAGGACCCGCGGGCGCAGCATGCGGCACCTCCGCCGATCGATGATCAGATGCTCCGCAATTACCTGGCGGACAGCCTGCCTCCCGAAGACCTGGCGCGGGTGGAAAAGGCCCTCCGCGACTCGGCCGACCTTCGCGCCCGACTTGAGGACGTCCGCAGCCACCGCGAGGACTTCCAGCTCCACACGCTGGGGAGCATCTGGCGCCGCACCCGGCTGACCTGCCCGAGCCGCCAGCAGCTTGGCAGCTTCCTGCTCGACGCCCTCGATCCTGAGCTGGCTGCGTACATCAAGTTCCACATCGACGTGGTTGAATGCCCGTACTGCCAGGCCAACTTCGCCGACCTCAAGCGCCGCCAGTCGGGACCTCCGTCGGCAACGACCACCGGTCGGCGGGACCGGATTTTCAAGGTGGTTCAGGATCTGCTGGGCGAGGATCGCAGGGGGAGTTGACGCATCTGTGATCGGTGCCAAATAGGGTCTCGGCCAGAGCGGTTCCCCCCGACGCGGCTAAAACCGCGGATTCCAAGGCCCGAGGCCGTTGCCGGTTGGGCCTTAACTCTCTCTGACATGGGGCCCATTCTGGGCCTTACGCCGGTTTTCTGTGCCGATGCTACTTCGACAGCGGAACATCTGACGGACGTCGTCGGCGCAAGACCTTGAATGAGTGCGGGTTGATCACATGCATCAGGGTTGAAATCACCAGGAGCCCCCCCAGATCATCGGCTGTAATCTGTTTGATCAGAGGTACTTACGCTGCCACCTCCAACTTAAGCTCGGCATGCCCATGTTGCTTGCTTGCAACACGCAACGCATTTAGCCAGCCACCGAAGTCACCCTGAGTTTTCCAGGGCGTTTACTTAGTGGAAGAACGGGCGGGCAGGCACTCGTTTCGATCCGTCTCGTCTCGACCTTTTCTCCGCGGGTGAGCATTCGGGCACACCGTTGAACGGGGCCGGCTTCCCACCACATCCGAGCCAACCACACGATCACGTTTCGGGACCCTTGTGCTCACGGGTACTCGACCGGAGGTATGATCCTCAATGGCAAGATCTGACTGGATTCTTCCCCACGCCGATGCCGCCTGCGGCAAGGTGTTCCATCCCGACCGCCAGAGCGCCGAAGGGTATCGCATCGGCCTGCAATTCTGGAATCAGGCAACCGGCCGCAACCGGGCAAGCGATCATCTTGTCACTTTCCGTTGCCGACGATGTGGTGGCTTCCATGTCGTCAGAAAAAGCAGCAAAGCTCCTGCGGTGGAAAAGCCCCCGGCTTTCGCCGCCACTGCTCGACGGACTCTCCGGACGCGTTCGACTTTGCGGCAGCAAACACGGCCGGACAATTCTGTCCGGCCGCGAGCATCCGCTCATCAGGCCACGAATACCATGAACCCGAGGGGGATGCCGATCGGAATGCGGCTGGAAGCGGCGTGCTTCCAGC
>JBAUOX010000440.1:0-1538 GCA_049579985.1 Isosphaeraceae bacterium
CGTCTGTGTGATCGACAGCGGCGTCCAAGAAGAGCACTTCCTGATTGAACCGGGTATCGACAAGGAAAGCTCGCATTGCTTCCTGCCGAACACCGCCACAACTGACGTCGCCGACTACGTGAGTCCCAGCGGACACGGGACCCGCATTGCCGGTGCCGTGCTTCACGGCGAGACCATTCCGACAAGTGGCAGAGTGTCGTTCGAAGCTTGGGTGCAAAACGCCCGGATTCTCAACGCCGATTGCGATCTTCCCCAGGACCTATTCCCTCCTGTTGCCTTGCGCGAAGTAGTGAAGCGCTACCACGAGGGCAGACGACGCACGCGCATCTTTAACCATTCGATTAACGCCGACGGGCCATGCCGAACACGGCACATGTCCGCGTGGGCCGCCGAAATCGACCGCCTCTCCAGCGAGTACGACATCCTGGTCATCCAGAGTTCTGGTAATCTGAAGTCCTCACGTGCCGCGCCCAGGCTAGGCATCGCGGACCTAATCGGGGGTGGCCGGACCTATCCGGATTACCTTGGTGAGCCCTCCTGCCGCGTGGCCAACCCGTCTCAGAGCTTACAGGCGCTAACAGTCGGCTCAGTCGCCTATGGCCCGTTCGAAGATGCAGGCTGGAGAAGCCTTGCCACCCAGGCCGGCGAATCGTCAGCTTTTAGTCGCGCAGGCCTGGGCATCTGGAACTCGATCAAGCCCGAAGTTGTCGAGTACGGTGGAGACTGCCTTCGTACTGCGGGCAACCCGCCTACCGTCGATACGCCTGCCTGCGGACGGAACTGCTATCCGGAACTAGTTCGCTCCACACGTCACGGCGGGCCAGCCTTTGATCGCGACGAAGTAGGCACATCATACGCCGCGCCGAAAGTCACCCGCATTGCCGCCAGGCTCCAATCTCTGCTGCCCGATGAGCCGTGCCTACTCTATCGCGGCCTGATCGTGCAATCCGCCCGCTGGCCTCAATGGGCCGATACCCTCTCCTCTGACCAGCAGGCTGCGCTGCTGAGGCGCATCGGCTACGGCATCCCCGACATGGAGCGGGCTACCACGAACACCGATCACCGCACAACCTTCGTTACGCACCGCGACCGCGAGATCGGGGCTGGCGATTGCCACGTCTATCAAGTTCCGATTCCCGAACAACTTCGCCGGCCAGGTGACGAATTCGATATTCTGGTCGAGGTCACTCTTTCCTACGCAGCCGAACCCAGGCGGACACGGCGCACCCCACGTGGCTACCTGTCGGTTTGGCTCGACTGGCTGAGCAATCGCAAAGGTGAATCGCTCGACGCTTTCCTGACCCGCGCTCTCAAAGGGGAAGGAGAAACGGTCCAGGAGGGCACCAGCTTTGGATGGGTCATTGAGGCACGCGGGCAATGGGGCCGCATCCCTGACATACGCCGGAACGTTGGCACCATCCAGAAAGATTGGGAACTGGTCAAGTCGCACGCCTTGCCGCAGGACATTTGCATCGCCGTGCGCGGGCATCTCGGTTGGAGCCGCGACCCTGATGCAGTTGCACGGTACTCGCTCGTGG
>JBAUOX010000441.1:0-4574 GCA_049579985.1 Isosphaeraceae bacterium
CTCGCCGACGTGTCCGAGCACTCCGCGTCGCCTCGGCCGAGCTGCAGTCCGCTCCATCGCGCGAAGCCGCAAGCGGTAAGCCGGCCGACAGCCGGCCCCGCGCGCGCATGGCCGCTCCCGTAGCGCCCGCGGTCGAGCAGGTCTGGTCGCGAGGCTCAGAGTGGGGATCGACTTTCGTGGTGCTCGCCTGCTGGATCGCGGCCATTCTTGGCATCGCCTATTTCACCCTGGGCGCCGAGCTCTACGGAACGACGGGATTGATCCTCTTGGTCGGAGGCTTGGGCGCCGTCGTCCTCAGCGATATCGAGGCTTTAGCCCGCGGAACCCACGCCCTTTCAAGGGCAGTGGAGGAGCGCCGTCCGGGGGCTTTAGCCCGGAAAAGCCGGCTCGCCGGCATAGTTAAACGCGTGATGACAATTGTGAACGACGCTTGCGATGGGCTCGAAGCCTGGGTAAGATTCTTCCATGCGGCCAAGGGCACTCCCTCGGGAGCAACAGTGTTTCGGCCGTGCGAACTCGCCGTGAGGCGCTTCGTGCAACCCGACCGCGAAAGCGAGGGTCGAGCCGGGCAGGAATGTACCGGCGGGGTGCAGGTAACGGCACCTAAGGAGTCGGGCATACGCCCAGGCTCAACCCTAACAGGGAAAGCTACCGGGTTTTAACCCGTGTAGATCGTTACGTTGCGGGTGCTGGTCAGGGGCCGCCGCGGCGAGGGGCCGATAGGGAGCATGCTCCTCGAACGAAGCTTTGTCCGCGGGCCCGATGGCATGTGGTATCTCAACGAAGGAACTCTGGCCGATCGAACGCCTGCCCCGTGAGAACCATGCCGAGGTTCCCGCGGACGCTGCTGCTCAACCCGAATCCCCCGCCTGCCACCATCGCCACCGGAATGCCAGGTAGCTGATCCCCACGAAAACGAGGCTCAACGGGGGGTAAATCGCCAGGAATATGGCCCAGACGGGCAATGCCAGATTGCGCGTGAGCCGGATCAATACCGGCGGTGGGACGCGCAGCGACTGGCCGGTCCAGCTCTCGAGGCGGCCGGTGTGCATGGGGACGCTGAGGGCGGCCGAGAATGGGCTGGTGACCGTGATCGCCGCCAGTCGTTCCGGCGTGAACGACTGGTCCTGGCTAATCCCTTCGAGATACCAGCTCAGTCCCATCGGCAGCACGAAGAGGACCAGCAGGGTCAGGTAGGTCAAGATCATGGCCGTCGAGGTTCGCCGCACCAGCGCCGAGCACATCAGGCCGACTGACGATGTGGCCAGACAGGTTGTGGCAATGATCAACAGGAAGACCAGCAGCGTCCAGAACCGATACCTCAGCTCCTGAAGCAGGATGTAGGCCAGCAGCAACTGCTCGGTGAGCAGGAAAGTCAAGACGGTCGAGACCCGGAGAGCGGCGACCAGCTTCGCCAGGATGATTCGCCCCGGAGTGAGCAACGTGGTCAAAAGCAAGGCGAGGGTTTGCCGCTCACGCTCCTGGGTGATGCTGCCGGACGAGAACACCGGCCCCACGAGAAGATTGAACGTCAGCACGTAGGCCACGTAATACGGCGCCTTGTCCGACCGCAAGAACAAGAGCCCGGCCATCAAGGGAATTGACAGCAGCATGCTCACCTGGATCACGACCCGCAGCATCAGCGTTCCCTGGCTGAAGATCTCGCTCCGCAGCTCCTTCTCCAGGACGGGGTTGGTTCCGTCGGGCATGAGATCGACGCGCTTGGCCGGGGCGAACAGCTTGTCGGGAAAAAGGTCGCGGTCGATCACAACGCCGATCGCGTACTTCATCTCCTCTTCCTCATCGACGACGTCCTTGCCCTCGCTGCCGACGTCCGGGGGATGAAGCAGCCGGCGATTGATCAGAATCTCCAGGACCGTCCAGAGTGCAAGGCACCAGGGCGGGAGGATGGCAATCGAAACGAAATCTCGCATGACGACATCGTCAGTGCGGGTCAGTGCGACGCAGATCAGCGACAGGGGCAGGGTCACCAGGTAGCTGACGACCAAGGCCGAGCTGGTGCGGCGAAAATAACTCGAGCAAGCCACGCTCAGCAAGCCGAAGGTACCCGCGGCCAGGATCAGCACCAGGTAGCTGCGCGTGATCTCCGAAAGCAGCAGCCCGCCCAGCAAGTAGCAGAGAATCATCAGGGGAAGGCTCGAGAGAATCAGGATCACCAGGTACGACAGCGAGCTGAGCAGCTTGCCGACCAGGATCGTGCCCGGCCGCAGTGGACTGGCCAGAAGCATCTCGTAAGTCTTCCGCTCCTTCTCGCCGGTGATGCTCCCCGCGGCGAACGTGGGAGCCATGAGCGACACGAGAAGGAACTGCCCGAGGAAGAAGATGTCAAAGAGGCGCCGGGCCACCCCCGGGCTGACATGGCGCGTGCCGTCCTCGCCGGCCGGCCAGTAAAAGTAGACCAGCGCGCCCAAAGCCGAGACATAGAGCAACTGAAGCACGAAGGCGCGAGGCGACCGCAACGTGACAAGCAATTCGCGCGTCAATACGGGATTATCGCGAAGAAACATGACGTTCTGTGAATCCTGGGGAAACGTTGACGCGAACCTGGAACGGCCGGCGGCCTAGCTGACGATTCCCTTGGTGATCATCATGAAGACCTCCTCGAGGCTGAGCGGCTCTTCGGCGAACGACTGGACTGTGATCCCGGACTGGATCAGCCGCCCGAGCAGACGGGCCATGTCGTCATCGCGTCCCTCGAACTCGGCGCTCACCGTGTGGTCATAAGCTTCCACCAGGCGGATCGAGGGATCGTCGCGAAGGATGGCCGTGGCGCGGTCGGTGGTCTCGTCGAGCAGCCTCACCTTGAGAACCCGGTGCGACCGGATCTGCTGCTGTATCTCCTGGATGCTCCCCGCCGCCAGCAGCTTGCCCCGCTCGATGATGCCGATCGACGTGCAGAAGTCGGCCAGCTCCGAGAGGATGTGGCTGGAGATCAGGATTGTCTTGCCCATCCTCCGCAACTCACCCAGCAGTGCCTTCATCTCGAGGCGGGCCCGGGGATCGAGGCCCGAGGCCGGCTCGTCGAGGATCAGCACGGGCGGGTCATGGACCAGCGTTTTGGCCAGGCAGAGCCGCTGCTTCATGCCCTTGGAGAGACCGTTGACATAATCGTCTTTCTTGTGAGTCAGGTCGAGCAGCTCCAGCACTTCGCCGATGATCTTCTTGCGCGCGACCCGGGGGATCTCGTAGGCCACCGCGAAGAAATCGAGGAACTCCCAAACCTTCATGCCATCGTAGACGCCGAAGTCGTCGGGCATGAAGCCGATCACGCGGCGGACGGCCATCGGGTCGGCCGTCACCGAGTGGCCGCAGATCCGTCCCTCGCCCGAGGTCGGGCGCAGCAGCGTGGCCAGGAACCGGATCGTCGTGCTCTTGCCCGCGCCGTTGGGACCGATGAACCCGAAGATCTCTCCCTTGCCAATGGAGAAGCTGAGGTCGTCGACGGCCACGAAATCGCCGTACCGCTTGGTGAAATTGACCACCTCGATCATGCACGAACCCTCTTCCCACGCGATCGCCGGCAGATGAAGCCGAACGGCCCAAGAAAGCTCGAGAAACCCTTCCACTTCCGCCATCAGCAACCCACCGAGACCCGCGGACCGAATTCAACGCCCCACGTTCGGCCCTTGCACTCGCCGCCGGGTTCGGTCTGCGCCGGCGGGCTGGACCCACCCCGGCGAGCTGCTTTCCGTACTTGTCCGCGACAGTGCTTCGGAAGTGACCGCCTTCGCCTCACTCGCGGCCCGGACATTGTAGTGCGGTCCTTCAGGTGAAGGTGGATTCCCGTACCGCAGATGGACCAGCAACGCCGTCATGCCACGATGGCGGTCAAGCGCCGGCTCGAAAGTCTGACCGCCGATCGGCTGCGGGATCCAGGCGACCAGCCTCAGCTCGCCGGAGTTCTCAGGCCGATCCTCCCAGTTGCGGCGCAGCTCCGCCAGAAGGGGGGCTGGATCGGGTCCGTCGTGCCCCTCGACCCGGTCCGGGACAGGACCCGGCTGTTTCTCGCCCAGCTCGACCGAGGCCCCCGCCGCGATCGTCCCCAGATAGGTTTCCTGGCGCTGCCCGCCCCCTGGGAAATCAACCAGGACCGCATCGCGAAGCTCGAGCTCACTACGGTTGACAACCGTCCGTCGAGCCTGGTCTTCCTCGAGGACGATCGGACCGGAGAGCCCCAGCATCTGCTCGCCGCGAAACATGGCCAGGCTCCGCGGCTGCACCGAGAAGTTCTGAAGCGCGGGAACCGGGTACGATTGCCAGACCGCCGTGGTCACATCCTCGCCGCCGATCGCTCGCTCGTTGTTAAACGGCAGCGCCACCGCGGTCGGCTCGTTGGGATAGGCAATGGCGTACTTCGCGCGGCCGGTTGTGTACAACGCGGCGAACCTGCTGAGATGGGCCCGGCGATAGGCCCCTTGCACTTCGAGCAGATCGATCTCGTCGCAGGCGGAGTCGTAGCCCATGTCATAGGCGGCCACGCGCTCGACACCGACCGCGAAACCCAGGGCCAGCAGGGGCACGACAATCCAGGCCCATTCCCGGCGGTTGAGCAG
>JBAUOX010000442.1:0-2764 GCA_049579985.1 Isosphaeraceae bacterium
TGGCTGGGGCTGACCGTAGGGAAGCCCCAGGGCCGAAGCCTGTGCGTCTGGGGCGTCGCCTCCGGCTCCGCCGCCAGCCACCCGGATCCTGGCAGCTCTGGAATGGTGGAGTTCAGCGAGGAGTCTCAAAAATTTCCTCGAGCCCGCGCTGAAACGGGATCTCTCTGCGCATGAGAGATAAGGGGCTTTTCCGCCGAGCGTACTGCTTCGACCGAGGGCTCAGCATTTTTCCGAGGAATCTACTCCATGTTTGGCAATGTTCGGCACGCGTGGCTGCTGCCTCTGTGGCGATCTGTTCCCGCCCGGCGCCTTTCCCGTCCCTCGCGGCGGTCTTCCTCCCGTTTGGGTGGGCGAGGTCCGGCCGCTGATGGAGTGCCTGGAGGTGCGCAAACTCCTGGCCACCACCAGCCTGACGGGGGGCGGCCAGCCCGTTGACACACGCAGCCCTCCCTGGCCTTGCACGACATCATCGAACTCAACGGGACCAACCCCAGCCGAGACGGGAATGGCACTCCGTCCAACGCGTTTACCGGCGAGGTCGATCTGATCGCGGGCGACGTCGCGCCGGGCGGCTGGGTATTCTGCGACGGTCAGGTGCTGAAGATGTCTCAAGGTCCGAATCGGTTTGTCGTCGTCGGTAGCCGCTTCGGGGGCAATGGTACCACGACCTTCGCTCTGCGCGACCGTGCGGCTGTCGGGGCAAGTTAGGATCGTCCCTGGCAATGATTTCCGCGGGTTGCTCTCTGCGGCCGTATCTAGCTCATCCGGTGCCGTCCCGGTGCCGACGGGGATGGTCTGCGCGGTGATCGGGCATTGCCCTGATTCGAGGCCAACACCCCTTGCCAAGCCAACAGAGGGCACGGAAATGTCATCGAAACACCCTGCGCGGAAACAATTGGTGTCAGAAACAATTGGTGTCAGTTCCAACGGAAACAGAACTGACACCAATTAGCCCCTTTCCCCTTTCCGCGAGTTTTCGCCCTTGTTTCTGGCGTCGTCGCGCATAACCTCTCTTCATTCGCGAAAGAGCGGGAGCAACCAGGCAACCACCTTTGTCCATCTGCTGCCGGAAGCCCATGCCCCGGCTCCGACACCGTGCCGGGTTGTGACGACTTCACCCCGGGCGACCCGACGAAAGACCAACCAGGATCGAGCCCCTGATGAACGACACCGCGAAGACGAACACCAATACCGCCCCGGCCGTCACCGCCCCCGAGCCGCTCCGCGCCGGCCATACGCCGAACCTGCCGGGCCTGCTCCGCGAGCGGGGGGTCTCGCTGCTGGTGACGACCTACCAGGCCGGCAAGCTCGTCGTCGTCCGCGAGCAGGACGGGGCGGTGAACACCCACTTCCGCACGTTCCAGGCGCCGATGGGTTTGGCCCTGACCCCCTCGGCCGACCGCCTGGCCATTGGCACCACCATCCAGGTCTGGGAGTTCCGCGACGTCCCCGATGTCGCCGCCCGGCTCGAGCCCAAGGGGACGCACGACGCCTGCTTCCTGCCCCGCACCAGCCACGTCACCGGCAACGTCCAGATCCACGAGATGGCCTACGGCGCCGGCGGCGTGCTCTGGTTCGTCAACACCCGGTTCTCCTGCCTCGCCACGCTCGACGCCGAGTCGAGCTTCGCGCCCCGCTGGCGGCCGCCGTTCGTCACCGAGCTGGAGCCGTCGGACCGCTGCCACCTCAACGGCCTGGCGATGGTCGACGGGAGACCGAAGTACGTCACCGCGCTGGGCGAGTCGAACGCGATGGCCGGCTGGCGGACGAACAAGGCGCGGGGCGGCGTGCTGATGGACGTCGACTCCGGCGCGGTCGTCTGCCAGGGGCTGTCGATGCCCCACTCGCCGCGGTGGTACGGCGGCCGGCTGTGGGTCTGCGAGTCGGGCGCGGGGACGCTCGGGTACGTGGACGTGAACACCGGCCGGTATGAACCGGTCGCCGCCGTGCCGGGGTTCACGCGCGGGCTCGACTTCGCGGGGGACCTGGCGTTCGTCGGGCTCTCGCAGGTCCGCGAGTCGGCCGTCTTCAGCGGCATCCCGATCACCGAGCGGCTCGCCCCCGAGGAGCGGACGTGCGGCGTCTGCGTCGTGGACCTCCAGCGCGGCGCGCCGGTCGCCCTGCTCAAGTTCGAGAGCGGTGTTCAAGAAGTCTTCGCCGTCGCGGTGCTGCCGCGGCGGTTCCCCGACCTGATCAACGACAACGCCGAGCTGATGGAGAACTCGTTCGTCGTCCCGAACGCCGCCCTCGGAGATGTGGCCGAGACCGTCCGAGCCACCCCGGCGCCGGGCGCCTGACCCGACCCGTGCCCCGTCATCCTTGCTGACCGACCGACCCTTATCAACACTGTGAAGGAACCCAACCGATGATATTGAAGAACCTGACCCGACGCCGGGTACCGTCCCGCCCGAACCGCGACCGCCATCGGCTGCGGCCGACCCTGACGATGCTGGAGGACCGGCAAATGCTGTCCAGCTTCATCGTGAACAACACCGCCGACAGCGGCACCGGCTCGCTCCGCGCTGAGATCGGCCTGGCGACCTCGGACGCCACCAACGACACCATCGCGTTCAGCTCGACCTTCAACACCCCCCAGACGATTACCCTGACCTCGGGCCAGCTCAACCTCACGAAGGCCAGCGGCACCCTGACGATCCAGGGCCCCGGGGCGAACCTGCTGTCGGTCAGCGGCAACAACGCCTCGGGGGTGTTCTACCTGAACGGCGGTTCGGCGTATCTGTCGGGGCTGACGGTCACCGGCGGA
>JBAUOX010000443.1:0-1641 GCA_049579985.1 Isosphaeraceae bacterium
GAGGTAACTTTAGACAAGTTGGAGAGGAAAAGGAGACGACGGGTCCCACGGGAAGAAGGTGCCCGGACGACACGAAGCGATGCGCTGTCGGATCAAGCTTGCCCAAAGCGAAGCGAAGCGATGCGCTGTCGGAAAAAACGAAGCGATGCGCTGTCGGTTCGCATCTAACCTTATTGGCCACTGGTCACTCTCTGCTGATCAGATCGCCTCCGGCCCGCGCTCGCCGGTGCGGATGCGGATGCAGTCGTCCAGGGGAAGGATGAAGATCTTGCCGTCGCCGATCTTGCCGTCGGGTCCGCTCCGGCCGGCCTCGAGGATGGCGTTTACCGTCGGCTCGACAAAATCCTCGTTCACCGCGATCTGAAGCTCGATCTTGCGCAGCAAGTTCACGGTGACCTCGTGACCGCGGTAAACTTCGGTATAGCCCTTCTGGCGGCCAAAACCCTGCACATCCATGACGGTAAGCCGGAAGACCTCGACCCGCGAAAGGGCTTCCTTGACGGCCTCGAGTTTGGTGGGCTGGATGAGCGCAATGATCAGTTTCATCGAAAGTTTCTCAAGGTTGGTTGCCCTGGCCCCGGGAAGGGAATCCCTGTCCCGGACTCCCGGCGCATGGCTGTTCTGTCTGTCACTTCTCGATTGTCCGGAAGAATCGCGATCGTCGTCAACACGGCGGCGACCGAAAAGAATAACCGTGATGCACAAGAGGCCATCATGAACAAGGAATCGATCACCTTGACATTTGCCAATCGGGGAGCGACGATGAGCGCGATTCAGGCAACTGCAAGGCCATGATTCTGTAGATCAAGGGTCGATGTGTGAGACCCGACCGTGAGCGTCCAGGCAGGCTGTGGGCTGGCCACTTATTTGTCTCTGTGGTCGTGTTGATGTTTGGCCTGAGCTCGAGCGTGCCCGCCACAGTTCTCGCGAGTTCGCCATCACGGGAACCCCACCTGGATGAGCACTCTCAGTATTGCCGGTGCGGGTCGCGGTGTTTGAGGACTTGCTGCTGTTGCGGTCCCCGTGATGCGGCGCCGCGCCCGATTACGTCTTCCGAATCCCAACACAGATCCGGAACCCCTTCGACTGATATGCGAGCCTGCATCAGTTGCGTCCCGTGCGGCGACCGCGGGTTACCACCCCCTTCCGCGAAGGACACGCTTGCGGGGAACGGGATGGTCATCACCTCGTGTCTACACGAGAGGCTATCGCTCGCCGAAAGCTTCCTCCGGTTCGAGCTCTCGATCGAGCTTCCGGATCCTCGCGCGTCACGTCTCGACAAGCCTCCAAGATCTCTCATCGCGAATTGAACACGACTCGGTGCTTTCGCTGCTGCCGAGACCGCTTCGCACCTCCAGGTGCGTTCGAGAATCGGGCAGCCTTTGTCTCGAGAGACAACGATCTTTCCGCTCATGCCGTCTGAGAGTCGCCGGGCGGTTTCGAGCCGATGCACTACGCGCCGATTGCCACGGATCCGACAAGTCCAAGTGGTGGATGTGAGTCGTGGTCCTGGCAACGCGTGGGTGCACTGGGGCTCTCGTGTCCCGGCGATGAGAAGGTCCACATAATACGGAGATCATTTCATGCGTCGCGGATTTACACTCATTGAACTCCTGGTCGTGATCGCGATCATCGCGGTCT
>JBAUOX010000444.1:0-1511 GCA_049579985.1 Isosphaeraceae bacterium
GGGGTCATCCGGCTCGAGCCGTGCAACGGCGGCGCGGTCGGCCACCCAAGCGCGGAGGGCAGGCGGCTGGCATTTCGTCTTAAGTTGCTTTTAGAAAAAGACTAATATACAGTGTCACCTCCGCCCGCGCTAGGTGTCACATCGCCCCGGCGAACACGCGGGCTGCGGCCTGGGGCAACTCCACCGCCACGAAGCACTCCGACGGATAAAGGTAGTCCTCTCCCGACTCGTCGACGACACGGACGAAGCCCCGCGACGCCGCGACCGGATCGGGCAGCGCCTGATAGACCTTTCGAACTTCCAACGACGCGGGATACCCCTCGTTCCTCACGCACAGCAGGAATGGCCCGGTCGGCTCGGTCTGGGGCATGGCTAGTCGTCCAAGAACCGCTTGATCTTCATCTCGACGCGGCCGATTCCGTGAGCCTCGTACCAATGGACCTCGGCGCGGTAGACCGAACCATCCTCGAGGCGCACTTGCGCGTCGCCCTTGCGCTTCCTCCAGCGACCGGCCCCATAGGCACGCCGCAGGCGCGACAGCTCGCGAATCGACGTCCCGACGGCGAAGGTCTCGACCTCCGTGATGTCGCCGACGACCTCGAAGTTCATAGTCCCAGCATTCTACCAGGGTGGGCGGCGACTGCGATATAGCCTATCGACATAACTCAGCGGCCAGCCCCGCCGAGGGTGACCTTCCAGGAGGGTCAGACTTTGTTCTTGCAGGGACCGCGGTGACACTGAGGGACCGCGGTGACACAGGGGACCGCGGTGACACTGAGGGGACCGCGGTGACACTGTACGCAAACTTTTGACAGGTTGCGACTTATGTGTAAAATAACCCATGAAGTTGCAATAACGTGGGTAGCGGGTGATGAGTCGTTCCAGAAGCGGCTGCGGGGTCAACCGGCTCGAGCCGTGCAACGGCGGCGCGGTCGGCCACCCAAGCGCGGAGGGCAGGCGGCTGGCATTTCGTCTTAAGTTGCTTTTAGAAAAAGACTAATATACAGTGTCACCTCCGCCTCGAAGGTGGAACGCCGGGGGACGAATTGTCGTGCGAGTTGCAAGCCAGACCGCCGCAGCTTGCACGATGCACGATGCGCCAGGCGGCCACTCCGAATGAGGACGGAGATCAAACACCGGCCGCCGTCTTCAGGTATTCCGCGATTGGCCCCAGGGCGAGAACAGGGAGAAAGGAGAGAGCACCGATGAGCAAGACCGTCCCCAACACCAGGATTCCAAAAGTGATGCTATCGCTGGGCAGCGTGCCGATGGTTTCCGCTTTCCGGCCTTGGCGGGGGGGACCGCGGTGACGCTGGGGGACCGCGGTGACACTGGGGGGACCGCGGGGGGGGACCGCAGGGGACCGCGGTAACACTGTACGCACACTTTTGACAGGTTGCGACTTATGTGTAAAATAACCCATGAAGTTGCAATAACGTGGGTAGCGGGTGATGAGTCGTTCCAGAAGCGGCTGCGGGGTCATCCGGCTCGAGCCGTGCAACGGCGGCGCG
>JBAUOX010000445.1:0-1935 GCA_049579985.1 Isosphaeraceae bacterium
GGGAGCCGCCACCGTCCGCACCCCGCCGGGGCGGACGAGGACGCCCTGCGCCTCCACCGTGACCCGGACCGTACCGAAGCAGGCCCACACCAGCACGGCCGCCAGCACCATCCCCAGGGCCGCCAGCGCCAACCACCCCCGAGGGTCGGTCAGGGGCATGAGCTGGTCCAGTTGCTCGGGCGAGGCCAAACGCTGGAGCGCTTCGCCCCGGTAGATCTGCCTTGCCATCGCGCCTCCTTCCGGTCTCCGGGCGGTCGGATTCAACGGCCCAGCAACCGCTGGAGCACGTGGTCGAAGCGGTGCCCGGCCATGTGAATGTTGTCGAGGATTTCCTCACCGAGCTCTCCCACCACCTCGGTCCCGGCGGGGGCGAACTCGGACCTGCCGTAGCCGAGCCGCCGACCTGTGTCGCGGAGCCGCTGTGAGAGGAACATGGCCAGCGCACGGTAGAACCGCGCGGCAAGCTCGTGGTCCTGCTCCAGCTTCTCCAGGAGGGCCGCGCGGGGGATCGACAGCACGACCGCGTCGGCGGCGGCCGTGACCGTGGCGGTCGGCGGCCGGGAGTCGACGAAGGAGATCTCTCCCACCACCTCGCCACACTCCAGGCGGAGCGGCTTGTCGGTCCCCAGGCCCGGGCCCGTGGCCTCGAGCACCCCGTCGAGGAGGATGAACAGCGAGTCGATCGGCTGGCCTTCGCGGACGATCGATGTCCCGGCCGGGACCCGCTCCCTCTTCCCCTTGGAGAGCATCCATTCGATGTCGGCGTCGGTGAGCTGGCCGAAGAGATAGAAGATCTTACGCATTCCCAAGCCTCCGCACCGTGGCACTCGGACCGGGCTGGACGACCGCCTACCAGGGGGCCGGCCGCGCCGGGTCAGTGGGACCGTTCGGTTCTGCGGCGCCGGCGACGAGACCTCGAGCGGGGGCGGACCTACCGCGCGGAACGCTCCCCAGGAGGAACTCGCCCACCGAGGTCTCGGCATAGTAGTCGGTGCCGACCGCCCGAGCGAACAGGTCGGAGTCGCCCGCGCCGAGGGCGCAACCGCCCAGACCCATCGACGTGGCGACAAGGTACATCGACTGCTGGACTATTCCGACGTGCTTCAGGACCAGCGAGTAAGCCAGGCCGCTGTACTTCCAGCTCACCCGTGGAAACCGTGCCGAGGAGACGAGCAGGACCTGAAGTGTCGCGGGGTCGACCCCCGCGCAGAGAGCGGCGTCTTCCAGCAGCAGCCCATACTCGTCGGTCGGGCCGCGGAGGCGGGCCAACCGGTGGCCGCACGGGTCGTAGTAGTAGATGCCTGGCCCGACGCCCGCGCAGGCCTGGACCACGGCGTAGACCTCAAGCTCGTAGAGAGCGCCGCCAGCGGGGTAAGGCCGCGGCGCGATGTCCATCGTCATGGGGCCGGCGGGCGTCAAGATCTCGTGCGAGATCACCTCCCGGACCCGCGCCACACGGAAGAGGAACTCGCCGAGCTGACCAGCCGTCATGGGCTCGGCTGCGTACTCCCGCACTGAGCACCGGTGCTCCATCGCCCAGGCGAGCGGTGGATCCTCGCGCTCCAGGCGGGCCAGGTCTGGGCGTTCCAGCGGCACGGCCTCGGCCACGCTCACTGGCTTGAGCGCCGGGGGCGGTGCGACCACCCCGGCCAAGGCGTACGTCGCCCCGTAGCGCAGGTCGGTCCGGCCCATCCGGCTCCGGGCATGGAACAGCAGGTCGTGGAACTCCCAGCACCGGAGGGCCGGGTCGGCGTCCTCCGCCGGGGCGCCATTAACGTCCAGCTCCGTGAGCATGCCGGCCGACCACAAGAGGTCGAGCGTTGCCTCGGCCGCCTCGGACGGGAGCCCGCAGAGCGGCTCGTCGTCGGCCCCCTCCGCGCGGGGTTGCTCCATCAGGGCCTGGACCAGCTCCGCCACGCGGCGATCGTACAGGAC
>JBAUOX010000446.1:0-2371 GCA_049579985.1 Isosphaeraceae bacterium
AACTCGGTCTGACCCCACCGGCTGTGTGCTGGGCAGGTGGGTGGGACTCAAGCTGTGCAGCAGTAGCCGATGAGTCGTTATCCGCAGGCGAAACGACAGCGGCAGGATTTGAAGACCAAGGCGAATCAGTTGAGGCAGGCGGGTCGGACGAGTGGGACTTTCGTCCAGGGGGAATTGCAGCATTGATCCAGTTGAAGATGGGGGGAGGATGATTGTTAGCAGTTCTTAAGGCTGTACATTTCTTAAGTCTGTACATTCGAGCCTTTTTCAATCCTGCTACAGAACCATAGCTAGTCTCGATTTGATCCTGTAGCTCGTTCAATGCGACCTGCACTTCATGTTCCGATGCACCAGTTTCTCTGACGATCTCTATACGGCTTTTCCAATCTTCACTGAGAAGACTCAGGACTTGTTGTTGAAGGCTATCCATCGAAGTCTCTCCCTAGATACAACCATGTCTTCGTTCAGAGCCTCGTCCTTTAAATCATACTGTGCCCATAGGATTAGTCAATAAGAATTCGGGAGATAATAGGGTCGAACCGACCAGGCACTTATTTTGGAAATGATGGGAAATCTGGGAAGGCTATTTGTTCTTGCAGTCATCGTGATTCACCCAGATTAAGTGCTTGGCCAGTTCTCTCTCAGTCCGGAGGCTGGGTGGCGGCCCGAGTCCGCAGAGGAAGACTTGCAAATCCACCATCGTATCTGGCGCAGCCGAGGCGGTTCTGACACAGCCGACAACGTGGAGTTGTTGCATATCAACTGTCATCGGCAGATCCATGTGCAAGAACGACCGACAAAAGCGGCTGTGTCCTGCGAGGGGCGTTCGTGAAGGCTTGAGGTGCATGGGGGGAAACTTTCACGTGCAGTTCTGAGGGGAGGGGATGGCAGTAACGCCATCTCCTTACCCGGCCTCTGGGGGGCAACCCCCAGAGCGACCCGGCCCCATAACGTCCCTCAGGTCCGGTCCTGGGCGGCTGACAGCTCCCTCTGCAAACATTCGATACTCCGCCGCGCGGTTTCCTCGGCACCAGGGGAGAAGTCGAAGACCTCGACCGAGACCCAGCGATCGTAGCCGGAATCGACGAGCGCCTTCATGATCGGCCCGAAATCGAGGTTGCCCATGCCGGGGCCACGCAGGTTCACGTCTTGTGCGTGGAAGTGGCCTGCGCTCCGCGCGTGCCGGCGGATCAACTCCGGCACCGTGGTTCCGATCTCGCCGCTCTGGGCCTTCACGTCATGTGAAGCTTGGAATTGGGATGGTTCACCTGGTCGATGAGCGCTCTCGCCTGGGTACAGGTGTTGAGGAAATTGGTCTCGGAGGGCGCCAGCGGCTCGAGGCAGAAATCGACGCCCAGCGCGCCGATGGCGGTCATCACGCGGCGGAAAACCTCCAGGGCGTATCCCAGAGCCTGATCGTGACTGACTCTCGGCAAGAGATCGCGCTGTTTGGGAGAACCGAGGTCCACGAGCGAACCCCCCAGGTCCCGGGTCGCCTCGGCCAGGGCGATCAGGTAGTCGCCGGTCCGACGGCGAACCTCGGGGTCGGGCGACGTGAGATAGAATCCCTCGGTCTTCGCCAGCAGCCAGTGCAGGCCGATCGTCGCTAGACCGGCGTCCTCGACCATCGCGCGCGCAGCTCGCGACGACGGTCCGCGGTAAGGTCCGTGATCCGGGGAGCCAGGGTGAACGGAGCGATCTCCAGTCCTTCGTATCCCAGCCCCTTGACGGTCCGGCAAACCTGGCCGAAATCCCAGTCCTCGAACAGCTCGTTGCAAATGCCCAGTCGGATCATGCCCGCACCCACCCTACCCGGAATGGACCGATGGCGCCCGTACCGCCAGCCGGGCCGCCTGGAACGTGTTCCGCAGGAGCATGGCGACCGTCATGGGCCCGACGCCGCCGGGCACGGGGGTGATCTTCGAGGCGACCGCGGCCACACCCGGGAAATCGACATCGCCACAGAGCGTGCCGTCATTGCGCTTGTGAATGCCCACGTCAATGACGACCGCGCCGGGCTTGATCCAGTTGGCCGTGACCGACTCCGGTCGGCCCATCGCGACAATCAGAATGTCCGCCTGTCGCGCGATCGAGGCCGGGTCAGTCGTTCCCGTGTGGCAGACCGTCACCGTGGCGTCACCTCCCGGGCCTTTTTGAAGCAGCAAGAGGGCCATCGGCTTGCCGACGATCTGCGAACGCCCGAGCACGACCGCATGAGCCCCGCGCGTCTCGACATTCGCCTGAACCAAGAGCTCGCGGATCCCCAGCGGGGTGCACGGGACGAAGCGAGGAACTCCCTGGGAGAGCAAACCGGCATTGACCGGATGGAAGCCGTCCACGTCCTTGAGCGGGTCGATCCGCTCGATCACCG
>JBAUOX010000447.1:0-4695 GCA_049579985.1 Isosphaeraceae bacterium
CGGCCAGCGCGACGGTTGGGACCTCGATCGCCGACCAGGCGACGGTGAGCGGCGGTTACAACCCGACGGGAACGGTGACGTTCAACCTTTACAGCAACGCGACCGCGAGCGGCACGCCCCTGTACACCAGTCCGGCGGTGACCCTCGTCAACGGCGTGGCGACATCGCCGGGTTACACGGCGACGGCGACGGGTACGGACTACTGGGTGGCCACCTACAACGGCAACACCAACAACGCCTCGGTCAGCAGCGGCGCCGCCGCCGAGCCGGTGGTGATCACCCCGGTCGCCCCGTCGCTCACGACGACGCCCGGCGGGACGGTGACGATCGGCAGCTTCTCCATCAGCGGGACCAAGTACTGCGACGCGACGGGGAGCGGCTTCTCCGCCGGGAATGACACTCCGCAGGCCGGCGTGACCATCAACCTCTACGAGCAGGCCAACGGCTGCACTGGATTGGTGGTCGGCAGCGGCGGCGATACGTTCGTCGCCTCGACGACGACCTTGAGCAACGGTACCTACAGCTTCACGCTCAGCAACCCGGGCACGTATTACGTGCAGGAGTCGGTGCCGTCAGGCTATATTCAGACGGGCGGCGGCCCGAACGGGAGCGCCGGAAACACCTATTACACGATCAATGCCACCGACGGCTACAGCTATGCGGGGAATAACTTCGCCGACTATCTGATCCCCAACTGCTGCCCGTCATCGGGCTACTCCTTCAAGGTGACCACCCCGGGCGGCTCATCCCAGACCGTGTCGAACCTGTCCGGCAACACGGCGCAAGGGGACACGGTCACGGTCACGCTGCCGTCGTCGGGTACGGGCCAGTACACCCTGGTGAGCTATATCGCGCCGACCCCCACCTTCCTCGACTCCAATGCTTACGAGCAGGAGATCTATTCGCAGGCAAGCGGGACCTACGCCTCGGCGCCGAACCATACCCTGACGGTCACGATCCCGAACTGCGATTACCAGATCGACTTCGTCTGCGGCCAGGCGATCACCCAGTTGGAGCCGAACCAGAACAATGATGCGTATGGTCCTGACAGCGCCAACGTCCTCTACCATGCCCAGGATCGTTTCATCTCGGGGGACAACGGCGGCACCACGACTCCCACTCCGACGCCGTCGGCGGTCACGCCCGCGACGCCGCCGAGTCCCACGACGAGTGGCCTGCTCACCGACTCGGCCACCTTGTCGGGCGGCAGCAGTCCGACGGGCACGATCACCTTCACCCTGAACAACTCGGGCGGCACGACTGTGTACACTGACGTCGTCACGGTCAACGGCGACGGCACATACAGCACCAGCACGGGCAACAACTCCGGTGGCTACGCGCCGACGGCGGCCGGCACCTACCAGTGGGTGGTCGTTTACAGCGGCGATAGCCACAACAGCGGGGTCACGAGCCCCTCAGGCAACGAGCCCGAGACGGTCAGCCCGGCCAGCCCGACGGTCTGCACGGTGCCCGGCGGTACGGTGACCCTGGGCAGCAAGCAGAGTCTGACCGATACGGCGACGCTCTCCGGCGGCTACAACCCGGGCGGCACGATCATCTTCTACCTGTTCGCGCCTGGGGTGACTCCCAAAGCGAATGACAGCAACAACGTGTACAGCGACACCGTGACGGTCAGCTCCAACGGCACGTACAGCACCGGCACGGGCACGATCACCGGCACCGCCGTCCCGACCACGACCGGCACTTACGAGTGGGTGGCCAACTACAGCGGCGACGGCAACAACAACGCGTTCACGAGCACGTTCGGCGGCGAACCCGAGACGGTCGCCCAGCCCTGCCAGGTCAAGTGCGGGCAGTTCGGGACCTGCGGATACTGGAACCAGAGCTGCGGCCAGCAGGTGATCTGCGGGCTTGGCAGCGGCAGTTCGTGCACCAACCTGGGGAACTGGCTGGCCACGAACTACCCGCACCTGTTCGGGTGTGATGCAACTCAGACGAATTCCTGCCTGAAGAACCTGACCAACTGCACCAATTCCCAGGTGGCCAGCTTCTATCAGACTCTCTACAGCAAGAACACGAGCTATGCCCAGATCATGGCGACGGCCCTGGCGTGCTATGCCACGGACACTTCGCAGGGCAACACCTGCGCAGCGTCGAACGGCCTCTCCACGCAGTACGGCGGCAACGGGGTCAACACCTGGAACGTCGGGTCGAACGGGTCGTGCCTCGGGCTGTCCAACAACACGTCTTACTCGGTGCTGAACCTGCTGTCGGCCGCCGACGGGCTCGGCTCCAGCAAGATCAACAGCAACATCGGTACGCTGAGCACGATCTGCAACGGCATCAACACCACAGGCGGTGTCACCAACGCGAGCCTGGGCAACTCGAGCCTGGCCTTCACCCCTGCCCAGATCCGCGGCGCTTATGGCATCAACGATCTGTCGCTGGACGGCACCGGCCAGACCATCGCCATCGTCGATGCCTACGACAACCCGGACATCTACCAGTCGCTGGACGCGTTTGACACCCAGTTCGGCATCACCACGACGGGCCAGACGCTGTACCAGCAGTACGGTCCGGCGTCGTCGTTCCTGACGGTGCTCAACCAGAGCGGCCAGACGACCAACCTGCCCGCGGCCGACCCGAACGGGGTCGGCTTTGACAACTGGGAGCTGGAGACGGCGCTCGACGTGGAATGGGCGCACGCCGTCGCCCCCGGCGCCCAGATCGTGCTCGTGGAAGCCAACAGCCAGTCGCTCTCGGACCTGATGGCCAGCGTGGCCACGGCCGCCAGCCAGCCCAAGGTCTCGGTGGTGACGATGAGCTGGGGCTTCCCCGAAGGCCAGGCGGTCTTCGCCGCCGACGAGGCCACCTACGACAGCGTCTTCAACGTCCCGGGCGTGACCTTCGTGGCCAGCACGGGAGACTACGGCACGGCCGATCCCGAGTACCCCGCGTTCTCGCCCAACGTCGTGGCCGTGGGCGGCACCAGCCTGATTCTCAATTCGGACCAGTCCTATAACAGCGAGACGGGGTGGGGCTACTACTCCGATTCGCTGGGCGCGGCGATCGGCTCGGGCGGCGGCATCAGCCAGTTCGAGTCCGAGCCGGCGTACCAGCAGGGCGTTCAGTCCACGGGTTTCCGGACCACGCCGGACGTGTCCCTGGTCGCCGACCCGGCCACCGGCGCATGGGTCGCCGACACGTACAACCTGGGGACGAGCAACCCGTTCGAGGTCGCGGGCGGTACCAGCCTATCGGCGCCTGCCTTCGCGGGCCTGATCCTCCTGGCGAACGAGGGACGGGTGGCCTCGGGCGAAGCCACCCTGAACAGCGTCACCCCGACCGATACCCAGCAGGCCCTCTACATGCTGCCGCAGAGCGACTACAACTCGATCGCCAGCGGCACCAACGGCTACAACGCCAATGCCGGTTACAACCTGGTGACCGGGTTGGGAACGCCGGTGGCCAACCTCATGGTGCCCGACCTGATCGCCTACCATGGCCCGGGAACCACCTACGCGGGCCCGACGGTCAGCCCGTTGCAGGATGCCACGCTCTACAGCAACTGGTCGAATGGCGGGGGCACGACCAACGCGTTCAACGTGTTCAGCGCCCTCACCGCGACGGGCGGCGGCTTCAGCGGGGTCCAGAGCCCCGAGGCCAGCTTCGCCATGAGCAGGGCGGCCGGCGTCACGCAGGCGCCGAGCCTGGTCAACCTGACGCCGACCGTGGCCGCGACGACGACCCAATCCGCCGCGATCGGGTCGACGTTCGAGGTGTCGATCGGTTCCTTCTCGCTTCACGGGCCCGCCCAGTCGCTGGGCTCGATCTCGAATCCCACCAGCGCCGGGATGACGTCCGCACCACTGGCCGGAGTCTCGAGCTCGTCGTTCTCGACCGGACTCGTGTCGTACATGCCCGTCTGGTCCACGCCAGGGCAGGCGGTAAGCTCACCGAGCGCTGTGGAGCACCAGGCTGTCTTTTCGGGAATGGATCGGCCCAACCTCTACGCGGACGCATTCGTCCTGGCAAGGCCCCGGAGGGAGCTGGCGGCTGGTTCGGTCCTGGACGATGGGGCCGCCAACCTGCTCTTGTCACGAGGTCAAGACGGGGCTGCTCCCGCCAGCGGTCCTGCTCTCCCGCCGACCGGAGTCACGGTTGCTCTGGACGCGATCGGTCCCGGCTTGCAGCTAGAACAGGACGTTCCCTCCGCCAAGTCCGCGGCGGGGCTGGTGGTGTTCGGGCTGGCTGCCGGTTTGTGGGCCGCCTGCGGCACAGGCATCCAGGATGCCCGCAAGCGCCTGTCGGGAAGTCTGCGTTCCCGCAGCAAGTCCTTCGACCTCAGGCCGGGGAAAGAGGCATGGTAGCGCGGAGGCGGTGATGCCGGGAGGTGACAGGCGACCTCCTCGATCCGACCACTCATTTAAACCTGCCTGAACGATTCTTGACCGTTCTCCCCAAGGCCATGGGCAGTTCCGAACTGCCCATGGCCTCTTTTCGTCAATTTCCCCGCGGCGGATACCCCTGCCTTCAGGCACGGGAAGGAGCCGCGTCCCCCAATTTGAATCAGGAGCCGAAACAGGGACGCAGCTAGATTGCCACGCGGACGAAGCGACGGTCCTGCCAGGACCAGCCTGTTGCGGGAGGACGCCGCAGTCGCGCGGGAACCAGAATGCGGTTGGGGATCATGGTTGGGCTCCTGGGAAGAAACAGGCTGTCCAGGGTAACCAG
>JBAUOX010000448.1:0-6799 GCA_049579985.1 Isosphaeraceae bacterium
ATCTTGCGCGGGGCATGCAGCAATTCCTCTCGTCGTATGCCATCTGGCACGGACGACGACATCGTCGAGTCGGGCACCTGTTCCAGGGACGGTACCGGGCCGAACTCATCGAGGATGAGAGCTACTATTGGACCGTCAGCCGGTATATCCACCTCAATCCGGTCCGTGCTGGGCTCGTCGAGCGCCCGGACGCATGGCGGTGGTCGAGCTATCCGGGCTATGCCAAGCCGTCCCACCGCCTGCCCTGGGTGGCCCACGAGGCCCTGCTGTCGGCCTGGCGTGGCGAGCACGGTGGAACCGATTCAGCGCGTGCCTACCGGCGCTTCGTGGAGGCAGGTCTGAGGAGTCCTCCTCCCTCGCCGTTCCGCGCGGCCTTCGGTGGCTGGGTGCTGGGCTCGGAGCGGTTCGTCGCTCGGCTGCGGGAGCTGGCCGGGCCTGTCCTGTCTGATCCACCGCTTCCGGGTGCTCGTCAACTGGCCGCAAGAGATCCGGAGGCCATCCTCGAGGCGGTTTGTGATCACTTCGGCCTGGTCCGTTCGGCTCTGGCGCGTCGCGGCGATCCGCACATCGCTCGAGCGGCCGCCGCCTGGCTCTGCCGCCAGCACTGCGAGATCGCGCTGCATGAACTGGCTCCCATGCTCGGCCTCAGTCGGGCCGACAGTGTCCCCAACCTGACGCGCCGCATCGACGCGGGCCTGAGAAGCCACCCTCGACTTGGGGATGATCTCAAGGAGATCATGGCCCGGATCGGCCGTGAAACCAAAAACAAAGTTTGACACTGTGGTCCGGGTGACACTGTGGTCCGGGGGCTGAGGTCCGGGGGAGAGGCTTTTCGCATCGGCTTGCCGATGCGAAAAGCCTTATCTATTTGCCGAACGACGTCTGTAAAACCGACTCCGATCTCGCCGCCGTGATGACGGCTTGGCCCGAGCTCCCCGAGGCGATCAAGGCCGACATCGTGGTGATGGTCAAGGCCACCTAATGGTAACCGGCAACGACCTTGACAATACCATGCAAGTGGTATACACATAGTAGGTATGGGGAGTGATGATGAGGCTAGGTTGGACAGACCGGCGGCCGAACAGAGTGCGGCTGCGTTAGCCATTGTCGGCATTGAGACGGCGGCTCATACCGTCCCGGTTGACGTACTCGTGCGCGCGATCGGGAGCCTGCAACAGATCGTTTACTTGCTCGCTGCCGAGGAGGAGCGCATCCCGATCGGGGAGCGCTTCGCTATGTCAGAGCGGTTCCGAGAGCGGTACACCCTCCGTTGCGGCGTGCCCAAGGAATCGAGCTACTCACTTCCTTTGTCGGTCGGGCTCGTTCCGTCACTTATCACCCCAACGGCTCGCCCTCTCGATCGGGCCTTGCAATTATTTCTCCTCGCGGCCCAAGGAGCCTGGGACAAGGTGGGTGGGTTGGTTTCCGATCCCAAATACCCTCCGCGAGTCCTAGCGGAATTGCAGGCGATGCTGCCTCGCCCCGGAGATCGCTGGGGGATTCGCCTCGAGGTTGGACCCTATAGGGCTGACATTGACTCGAAGGCATATCGCTCCATTAGAAGATATCTCGCTCCGGAGGAGACCCAGGACGCGGTGATGACCGTCACCGGGGACCTGATTCGAGTGGATTTTGACGCGCGTAGAGTCGTCATCCGATATGCCCCGACTGGGCGCGAGATTCCTTGCCTTTGCGAACCGGCCGTCCTGGATACGATTCTTCAGAACTGGGAGTCCCCGATTCAGGTGACAGGCCGTTACGTCCTTGATCGGCGGGGGCATCCGAGACGTTTGACTGCCGTTACCCGCATCGAGCCAATCGACCTTTCACCCATGATTTTCGATGCCATCGAATGGGGAGGACGGCGTCTGCAATTCGACCCTCCTCTGACGCTCGATCCCATGATGGACGATGAGTCAGGACAACTCTACAGGCTGGAAGACAAGGATCTCGGGATCGATGTCTTCGCGCAGACCAGAGAGCAACTCGCCGATGAGTTGGCCGAGCAAGTCGTCTTCCTGTGGGATACCTATGTGCAAGAGAGTCCGGAGAAGCTGACATCCGCGGCCAAACGTCTTTGTGGTGCGCTGCAACAGCGAATACTGGAGAGCAACCTTGCCACGAGTGCGGAAGGACGTTGAAGCGGCCCTCGAAGCGAAGGGTTTCATAAGAACCGAAGGCGAACATCACTACTTTGTCTACCACACACGAGACGGCTTGAAGTCCCGCGCCAGGACGAAGACGAGCCACTCGCCGAAGACGAAGGACATTGCTGACAACATTCTGGGACAGATGGCCCGGCAATGCCTTCTGACAAAACCGGAGTTCCTCCGGTTGGTCGATTGCCCGATGACACGGGACGAGTACGAGCGACGACTACGCGACCAGGGCGAGTTTCGCGAGTAATGAGCGGCCCGCCGGTACGGTTGACCCTCACGAAGCGCTCTCTCAGGCTGGTTCACCCTTCGCAGCCACAAACTCACGGTCGATGATGAGCCATCATCGGGGGACGGTGTCAGACTTTGTTCTTGGTTCTTACGTGCTGTGTTCCAAACCAAAAACAAAGTCTGACTTCACGCAAAGCGCGCCGCATCGACGCGGGCCTGAGAAGCCACCCTCGACTTGCGGATGATCTCAAGGAGATCATGGCCCGGATCGGCCGAGAAACCAAAAACAAAGTCTGACACTGAGGTCCGCGATTTAGAAGTTTGGCTCATACTGCGTTTCGGGGGGTCAATTGGCGAGAATCACCTTAAACTCTTGTGTGACAGACACTTGTGGCGGGATTTCCTCCGCTCCCGCCACCTCTTTAAGTGCTTGCTGTGGAATCAATTGCGGCGAATTCCAGTTTGTAACCCCCTGAAACACAGGAAGAGCCAGAAGTTTTTGTGGAAAAACTTCTAAATCGGTCTGACCCCGAGCGGCTCGTGCACCAGCGGCGTTTTACGGGCATTGTATCGCGTCTGCCAGCGGCACTTTGGCCGGAGCTGAGTGCTGGCATCGCTTTCACTCAAGATCCGATTCAGGCGTGATAGTTAGAACCAAGAGACGTTGTGGCCCCGACGGGCCACCTGCCGACCATAACAGGGCCCAAGATCTGATTCCTGTATAGCAAGATCTTTGGACACAGATCGGAAGTATTTGCAAGTCGGAGAAAGGACCCGCAGAGACCGATGATTTGGTTAGCCAATGTGGAGTCGTACCAGCACTTCGCCTCGTCCACTACCGATTTCCGGTGTTTGGTCAGATGAGCAATCTCCGTGTTGGTTCTTTCGCGTGCATCGCTCAGAGTCTTCGACATAGACGGGTATTTAACCGGCCAGTCCGACACGTAGTCTTTAGCAACTACATCGGTTTTTTTATAAGTCGGGGGTGGGTAGAAGAAATCCGTCAAAGCCCGAGCATGAATTGCGTAAGATTCAAGTAGTGCGTTGGCGACGATGTCATTAGGTTGTTGGGACTCGAGAAGCTTCGCCGTTCCGACGAACATTTCAATCTCATAGCATAGATGCTCAGAAGCTTCTGCCAAGGTCATTGTTGGGCTACTCTTGTTGGTCATAAAGCATCTCTAATAAGTCGCCGCTTTTCGAGGCCAATTGATCCCCCTATGATGGCCTTGGGATCGTCTTGGGTCAAGCAGGGGCAGGAATCATCTGTTTGAGATCGCGGGGCTGCTGCGTTCGATGGGTGCGCCATATCCTTGACTTTCAAGCGGTCCGGCGGCGTACGGGGGACGGTGTCAGACTTTGTTCTTGGTTCTTACGTGCTGTGTTCCAAACCAAAAACAAAGTCTGACTCCGCGCAACGGGGGACGGTGTCAGACTTTGACGGGGGACGGTGTCATGACGGGGGACGGTGTCAGACTTTGTTCTTGGTTCTTACGTGCTGTGTTCCAAACCAAAAACAAAGTCTGACTCCGCTCAAATGAAAACAAAGTCTGACTCCGCGCAAATGGTGTGACTTGCAATCGCCGCATGTTTGTGCGTCAGGCTGGGATGCCTGAGCCACGCCCAATACATCAGACGTTAGTCGTTTCAGGATAATTATTTAGGACGAATAAATGCGGGATTGACCGAGACCACAAACCCAACTCTCCGTTGGCGGCATGGGGTTCTGGAGAGCCTCCCCGACCGCAGGCGCCGTGCTGCAAAAAAGCGCTGAAAGTCTACTTTAATCTACCGAACGCCCGTTCAGTGCCAGTGAAGGATGGCCTTGAACAAGCTGGTTCGGGCATGGTCTCCTGATCGGCCGTCCGTCACGAACGTGAATCTTCCCGTTCCCGACCATCGGCGCATCGCCTGGAGGCCTCCGGTTCGCCAAGCGGCGAGGGTCAGGAGACACCAGCGATTCGAAGATGTTTCACTCATGGCCGCGTAAGGTATATTTCAATATTTGGAGGACGCGGCTCATCCTCGACCCGTGAACGAGTGAGGTTTCCGCCGCGAGGAGTTTGATGAGCGTTTCCCGGTCGCTGAGCTTTCTCTGGACGCCCTGGTCGCTGGGTCTGTCGATCCTGCTGATCTTGATCACGGCCGGGCTCGGCGTCGTCGCCTGGCGGCGAAGCGGTTACAGCCGCTCGATGGGGCTGCTCGAGCTGCTGCGGCTCGCTCTGGTCGCCATCGCGGCGGCCATGCTGAACCAGCCTGAGTGGATCGAGGAATACCGCCCGGAGGAGAAGCCGTCGGTGGCCGTGCTCTGGGATGCCTCGCCCAGCATGGAGACGCGCGACGTCGTGGCCAGGGGGAAGTCGCCCTCGAGCCCGCAGTCCCGGCGCGAGGCCGTTGCGCCGCTGGCCGAGTCGGCGTCGTGGCTGAAGTTGCGGGAGCGGATGAACGTCGTGATCCAGCCGTTCTCGCCGCCCCAGCCAGGACAGGGGACCGACCTGCACGAGCCGCTGGCCAGGGCATTGGAGAAGATCCAGAACCTGCGCGCGATCGTGCTGGCCTCGGACGGCGACTGGAACGAGGGTCCGCCGCCGGTCCAGGCCGCGGCCCGGCTGCGGATCAAGGGGGTGCCCGTCTTCGTTGTCCCCGCGGGCAGCCCGACCCGCCTGCCCGACATCGAGCTGCTGTCACTTGACGCCCCGACTTTCGGCGTGGCCGGCAAGTCGGTTCGCATCCCGTTCACAATCGAAAGTGCCTTGCCGCGAGAATATGTTACCGCCGTCATCCTGCGCACGTCCGATGGCGACGAGCTCTCCAAGGAGGTGCGCATTGCCCCGATGAGCCGCACCAGCGACTGGATCGTGTGGAAACCCCGGTCGACCGGCAACTTCACGCTCACGCTCGAGGTTCCCAAGCACGGCGACGAGAGCTTGACCGACAACAACCGCATGACGGCGCCGATCTCGATCCGCGAGGAGAAGCTGCGGGTGCTGGTGATCGAGTCGTATCCGCGGTGGGAGTACCGCTATCTGCGCAACGCGCTATCGCGGGACCCCGGCGTGGACGTGTCGTGCCTGCTCTTCCACCCGGGGCTCTCCAAGGTGGGCGGAGGCAACAAGGACTACATCAAGCAGTTCCCCTCCGGCCTGGACGAGCTGTCCCGGTATGATGTGGTCTTCCTGGGCGACGTGGGCACTGGCGATGGCCAGTTAACCTCCGAGCAGTGCCGGTTGATCAAGGGACTGGTGCAGTTTCAGGCCAGCGGGCTGGTCTTCATGCCCGGCATGGAAGGGCGGCAGTTCTCGCTGCTGGAGACGGAGCTTGGCGATCTCTATCCCGTGGTGCTCGACGGGGCCCAGCCCGGGGGCTGGGGCTCCCGTACGCCCAACCACTTCGAGTTGACGGAAAGCGGCCGGACCAGCCTGCTGACCAAGCTGGCCGATACGCAGGACGACAACACCGAGGTCTGGGAGGGCTTGCCCGGGTTCCAGTGGTACGCGCCGGTGCTCCGGTCCAAGGCCGGCAGCGAGGTGCTCGCCGTGCACAAGGACGCGGTCAACGAGTTCGGCCGCCTTCCCCTGCTGGCCACCCGGACATTTGGCACCGGCAAGGTGCTCTTCATGGGCACCGACGGCGCCTGGCGGTGGCGCAAGGGGGTCGAGGACAAGTACCACTACCGTTTCTGGGGCCAGGTGGTGCGGTGGATGGCCTACCAGCGGAACATGAACAAGGGCGAGACGATGCGGCTGTACTATGTACCCGACCAGCCCAAGATGAACCAGACGGTCTCGCTCCAGGCCAACATCATGAATCGTGCGGGTGAGCCGCTGAAGGGCGGCGACGTCTCGGCGTTCTTCACGGCCCCGTCGGGCACGAGCGAGCGCGTTCAGTTCACGTCCGTGGGTGACGAGTGGGGCGTCTTCACCGGGCGATTCACGCCCAGCGAGCCCGGCAAGCACGACGTGACCCTGGCCTGCAAGCAGACCGGGGCGACTCTGGAGACGAGCTTCTTCGTGCAGGGGGCGGCGGCCGAGCGCGTGGGCCGCCCCGCCCGGCTGGAGGTGCTGGAGGAAATCGCGCGGGTGACGCGGGGCAAGGTCATCGAGCCGGACAAGCTCGACGAGGTGGTGCGGTCGCTTGCCGGGCTGCCCGATCCGCCTCCCTCGGTGCGACGGGTCCGGTTATGGTGCCACCCGGTGCTGGGGGCGGCAGTCGTCGTCCTGCTCGGGCTGTTCTGGGTGGGCCGCAAGGTGATCGGTTTAGTATGATGGTATGGACGAGCAAGACCATATTACCCCGGCAAGGAAGTTCCGCATGCTGCTGCATATTAACCCGACGCGCCAGCGAGGGAAACGCACCGGATCCCTCGCTGGCGCGTCGGGTTGGTATATGACCTTCTTTGCTGCCGGGGTAAT
>JBAUOX010000449.1:0-4322 GCA_049579985.1 Isosphaeraceae bacterium
GACGCCCTGGCAAACCTGGACCCTCCCCTGGAAGGGTCGCTGATGAGTGGAAGCGGCTCGGCCTACTTTGGCCTCTGCCGTGATTCCGCCGCGGCACAAAAGGCCGCGGAAGACCTACAACCGCTCGGACTAGGATGGGTCCGGGTCGCGACCTGCGGCCCCTGAGCAGAGCAGAGAAGCCCTCGTAAAGGAGTACCGGCTGTGGAGATCACTGAAGTTCGCATCAAGCTCATGGAAGACAACTCGGGCAGCAACGAACGCTTGCAAGCCTTCTGCAGTATTACCTTCGACGACATGTTCGTCATCCGTGACTTGAAGATCATCGAAGGCGCCAAGGGCTTCTTCGTCGCCATGCCCTCGCGCAAGCTGACCGATCGATGCCACAACTGCGGCACCAAGAACCACCTGCGGAGCCGGTTCTGCAACCAGTGCGGATGCCGGCTGGACGAGAACCGCGCTCTCCGCGACGCGGACGGCCGGGCCAAGCTGCACGCCGACATCGCCCACCCCATCAACTCGATGTGCCGGGAGAAGATCCAGTCGGCCGTGCTGGCCTCTTACGCTGAAGAGCTGGAACGGGCCAAGATGCCAGGCTACATGTCGCGGTACGACGAGTACGAAGTCGACGACTTCGAGGTTCCCTACGACAGCCACTCCCCCGCGGCGCACGCGGCCGGCGAGCCCCCCATCCGTCGCGGCCCGTTGCGGGGACACACCCAGCACGCGCGCGGCAACCAGTCGGTGCTTCGTGGACCGCACGTTTCGCCTCGGCGGGACAACCCGGAACAGGAAATCGCCTCGGATTATCACCGTCGCGGCGAGTCCACGTCGTTCGGCAATGGCATCTGAACCCGGCTCCCAGAACCGAAAAGGCACGCGCTGCTGATTGATCGCTCTCACTCACCCCCTGCATCAGCCTTCCGCTCCCGATCTCGTCGCGACCGGCTCCCGCCCGAGGCCGGCGAGACGATCTGCCCCCGGTCTCCACACCTGGCCGGGTCCGGTGCGCTGCGGCTTCCACCGCTGCGCCGGACCCGGCATTCCCGCTTCATCGCCGGGTCGCTAAGATATCCGTGACTCTCGCCCGCGTTTGGTGAAAGGCATCGCCGCGGAATGGGTTCTGCGTATGGCTGCTGGAGAGGCTTCGACTGCTGGCTCTGCTGCTGAGCCCGCCAGGCGAAACCGATCGCGCCGGCGATCCGTCCTGGTCATCGGCTCGCGCCTGCTGATCCTGGTCCTGGTAGGGTTTCTTGCCATGGTTTACCTGCTCCAGGACCGGTTGATCTTTCCGGGGAGTGCTACGCAGGGAAGCCCGCAGGCGAACGTTCATCCGAGATCCGGCGCGGAACTCGTGCAGCTCTCGACGTCACGGGGAGAGCGCGTGGCGGCCCTGTACGGCCCCGCACTCTTACCGGAGGGCCGTCCTCACCCCGATGCGTTGTCGCGGCCTGCCCTGGTCTACTTCTACGGCAACGCGATGTGCCTGGCCTACGCCGAGCTCGAGTTCGATCGCTTCCGCCGACTGGGCTTGAACGTGCTGATTCCCGATTATCTGGGCTATGGCTTGAGCGGCGGCAAGGCTTCGGAGATCGGTTGCCGCGCGACGGCCGAGACGGCATACCAGGCGCTTGTCGCGCGGGGTTTTCCTCCCGCGCGGATCATCGCCGGCGGCTGGTCGCTGGGCGGAGCCGTCGCCATCGACCTGGCCTCGCGCCGGCAGGTCGGCGGGCTGATCGCATTCAGCACCTTCACCAGCACACACGACATGGCTCTGAGTATTTGCCCCATCCCATTACCCCGCTGGTTCTTTGCCCACAAGTTCGAGAGCCAGAACAAGATCGCCGCGATCACTTGCCCCATTCTGCTGGGTCACGGACGTCAGGATCCGCTCGTTCCTTTCCCCATGTTCGAGCGGCTGGCCGCCAAGGCAAAGGGGCCGCTGTCGACCCTGGTGCTCGACAACGCGGAGCACAACGACTTCTTTGACGTGGGTGGAAAGCGGATCGACGAGGCGATACGGAGATTCGCTGACAGTCTGCCGCGCTGAGATCGGAACCCGGGATGCGGAACCAAACCAAGATCGATCGTCTGGAGACCGAGCGGCTGACCATGCGGATGTTCCGTGAGACCGACCTCGACGCTTATGCCGAGATGTGCGGCGATGCCGATGTGATGAAGTATCTCGGCGGGGCCACGATGAGCCGGTCGGAAGCCTGGCGGAGCATGGCGACGGTGCTGGGACACTGGCAGCTTCGGTTGTTCGGTTTGTGGGCCGTCGAGGAGCGGGCTTCCGGGGAGCTGGTGGGCCGGGTTGGCTGCTGGCAGCCGGAGGGGTGGCCGGGGATGGAAATCGCCTGGACCCTGCGGAAGGCGTTCTGGGGCCAAGGGTATGCGACCGAGTCAGCGCAGGCGGCGCTCGATGTGGCCTTTTCCCGGCTGGAACAACCCCATGTAATCAGCATGATCCACGCCGAAAATCAGCCGTCGATCCGGGTTGCCCAGCGGTTGCGCATGCGACTTGAAGGTCGGACCGTTCTGATGGATCATCCCGTTCTGGTTTACGGGATCCGCCGGCCGGCCGCAAGGCCGCCTGGCAGGTGACTCAGCTCTCGGTTTTCCTCTGGGCGGCGGCCAGCGGCCGGAGTACGGCCAGCATCGTATTCAGATGGGCGAGCCGGGGACCGAAGCGGTCGACGAAATCGCTCAGCGAGAAGTCGCCTTCGAGGAGATTTTCGTGATTATCCTCGACGTAATTGGCCAGCTCGCCCATGAGTGCTGCGTGGACCTGCTCGAGCCGGCCCAGGGTATCACGACAGGCATCAAGCACGTGGTCGTGGCCGACTTGCCACCGTTCCAGCTCGGCGCCCTGCCTGGCCCGCTGTTCGCGGCTAACCTGGACCGTTTCGCGCGCGAGATCCAGTTGCTGCCGCTGCACTTCCAGCAACTGCCGCAGCGAGTCGAGCGTCTGGTTTTGAAGATTGACCAGGAGATGGAGCAGGACGATCGGTTCGTTGGGATTCGACGTGGGGGAAGCGGCACCCTGTCCGGTAGGAGAGACTTCCATGCGATAGGTCCAGGCCGCCGACGGTGGGTTTTCGCGAGATGACAATCCGACCTCCTGGGTTCCGTTGGGCATCGGGATCGTGGCGACCGAGTCCCCGCCTTGAAAACTCCAGCATAGCCGCGCGATCTACATCTGACCTTAGTATACACTACATCGAATTCAGGGCATAGGCCACTGACCACACGATTCGTGATTCGCCGTCGATTTCCTTGGTTCGCGCGATTTTGGGGCATTTACCTCATAATCCGGCTTCGGGCTCCAGCTCCATGGTGGCGTGGTCAAACGCATCGGGCAGGGAATCGACGATGTCGCCGGCAATCATACCAACCGTGCCGCTCTGGTCGCGAGCAATGTCGCCGGCCAGGCCGTGAATGTAGACGCCAAGCTGGGCGGCATCGAAGGCGGGCAGCCGCTGGCCGATCAGGGCCGCGATCACGCCGGTCAGCACGTCTCCGGCTCCTCCGGTGGCCATTCCCGGATTGCCGGTCCGGTTGACATAGACCCGGTGTCCGTCCGTCACCACTGTTCCCGCGCCTTTCAGGACGACGATAAGCTGCTCCGAGCTCGCGGCGAACCGCGCCGCGTTGCCGATGCGATCGGCCTGCACCGCCGCGACCTCGGTTGCCGTCAGTCTGGCGAACTCGCCGGGATGAGGTGTCACGACCACGGCTCGGGTCAGGCCGGAGAGAAGCTCGGGTTGCACCGCCAGTGCATTGAGGCCGTCGGCATCAATGACCGTTGGTTTTTCCGTTGATTCGATGATCCAGCGAATCAGACCGCGGATGTCGTCAGACTGGCCCAGGCCCGGGCCGATGGCCACGACATCGGCGGAGGCGATCAGGCGCTCGAGCACGGGGATCGAGGGTTCCAGACGGACCAGCCCGTCGGGGTCGTGAGGTAGAGGATAGGTCATGTAGCAGGGCTCGAAGCTGGCCACCGTGGGCTGAACCTCGGCCGGAGTGGCCACCCGGACCAGGCCCGCGCCCGACCTCAGGGCCGAGGCTCCGCAGAGCGCAGCGGCTCCGGCCATCCCGCGGCCTCCAGCGATGACCAGGACTGTGCCATAGAGCCCCTTGTGGCCATCTTCGACCCGGGGCTTCAAAACGGGGAGAGAATCGATCCGCTCTAGTGCCATGTGCAATCGCACTCCTGGGCATGGGGCCGGTTTGGGCCGACAGGATCAGTCAACGGCTGGGATTCCCGCTCCGCTCAGTTCTTCAAAGCCGGCTGCCGCGATTGCCGGCTGCTGGGCCGGGCC
>JBAUOX010000450.1:0-5269 GCA_049579985.1 Isosphaeraceae bacterium
ACACAGGTCTACATCGTGAGGAATGGCGGGCACACCTGGGCTGGACGCCCGCTCTACCTGCCCGAGATGCTGATCGGCAAAGCGACCCAAGAGTTCTCGGCGACGGAAGTGATCTGGGAGTTCTTCAAGTCTTGTCCACCCAGGCAAGCCCAGCCGAGGTCTGAGAATCGCCGGTGAATTACCAGCAGCTTACTGGATTGTTCGACACTTATCCTTCAAGAGAGATCATGAACTACGATTTCATCGCCATCCCTGACCAAGACGTTCCTCCAGCGACAGACCCTCTGTTCCAGCACCTCGTTGTGACCTATGCCAGCGAGACGAGCAAGACCGCCAGCATGTGGCGGGCGATACCCGACGATCTCTTGGACTTCAAGCCTCACGAGAAGGTCAACACGATCCGAGCCATCCTGGTCCACCAGATTCTCTCGGAGCGTCGATTCTTCGCTCAGTTCGTCGGCACAGTGGAACCACCGGTCGAGGAGCTACTGCCGCCCGGAGATCAGCCCCCGGTGCAAGCCTACCTGGACAAGTACGTCGTGCTGGCGAAACGGCGACTTCCTCAACTTGCCGAGGCAAGCGCCGACTGGTGGCTAACCGAGATGCCGTTCTTCGGAGGGCTGAAACGGCAGCGAATCTGGACATTCTGGCGTCGTGTCCTTCACACCTGCCACCATCGGACACAGATCCAGACCTGGCTGCGGCTGGCGGGTCAGCACGTCCCGGCGATCTATGGACCATCCGGGGATGTGAAATGGGACGACGCTGACCCGACCTATTCGTTGGAAGCGGCGGATCGAGGAGGGTGAATGCTGAGTATCACACGTCTGTCAGATCAGGGCTGGCTCTTAAAACCCTGCCTGTTCTCCAGATCGGCGATTGCAGCCTTCCAGTCTTCGAGCTTTCCGAAGCGGATCGCCTTGTCGATGCCGAGATTCTCCAAAAGCATGCCCAGCACGATGAGTCGCTGGCGGTCGCTGGCGAAGATCCCATCCACGTACTCGATCTTCTCGGGTGCCTGATAGCTCCTTTGGTCGGACTCCTCGTGCGACCACCGGCGACCCTCACGGCGGATATCCCACTCGATGGGTTTCATTGAATTGCTCCACAAACGGACTCCAAGTTTCGACCCCCAGGCTTTTCCACGATTCTCGTGCCTTCAAGCAATCATCGTCAACAATCAACGAGATTGAGATAATGGGCGGGCGGTTCCCGATCGATGGAAGATGGAGGCGGGGCAGGCGGCAATGAGTAAGGGGATGCCCACGTTGTCGGCAGTAGCCTCAGCCCGAGTCAATCACCAAAGGTCTCTCCTATGCATCCGAGAGCAGTGAAAATCAGCAAGTACCTGGCAAAGTATCTGCGACACGCTCCTCAAGAACTCGGGTTGACGCTCCAGCCGGGAGGGTGGGTGCCGGTGGATGACCTGCTCACCGCCGCCGAGCAGAACGGCTTCCCCATCTCCTACGACGAACTCGTCGATTGCGTCGAGACCAACGACAAGCAGCGCTTCGCCTTCGACATGTCGGGTGAACTGATCAGAGCGAACCAGGGTCACAGCATCGATGTGGACCTGCAACTGGAAGAGCGGGAGCCGCCCGAGTTCCTCTATCATGGGACGGTGGAGCGGTTCCTGCCGTCGATCTTGGAAGAGGGTCTGGTCCGGGGCAAGCGGCACCATGTCCATGTCTCGAAGGACGTGGAGACTGCACGCAAGGTGGGGTCCAGGAGAGGCAAGCCGATCATACTCCAGGTCGATGCCGGGCGGATGCACCGTGACGGGCACAAGTTCCTGTTGTCGGCGAACGGCGTGTGGCTGACGGACTCCGTTGCGCCCGCCTACCTGACGAGGACATGACAGGTTCGCCTACTCAAGTCCTTCCGTCTGTCGCACCTCGCTCAGCACCCGGAAGACCTCCGTGGCGATGACCTGAGCCCCCTCGTCGTTGGGATGCAACTCGTCAGCGAAATGCTCGTCCCGAAGCTTCGAGGCGATATCGACGAGCGGGACGTGGTTCTCCAGGCAGTGTGCTGTCAGACACTCGTTGTGGTAGTCCCTCGTGCGGTGCAGATCCTCGGCAACCCTTCGGGTGAACATCGACTCGTTCGCATAAGGCACGTTGAGGAGGATCGGCTGCCTCCCGCCGTCCCGGATCGCCCGCACCATCCGGTGGAGGTTGTCGATGATTCGGGGGCTGGTCTGTTCGACCTCGGACCACATCCCGAGGTCGTTGGTGCCGTAGCCCACCGCGAAGTACCGGGCGTTCGGGAACAAGCCCAGGTAGTCCCGGACCTGACCGACCCCGTTCGGGCTGACTTCCCCGGCGATGCCGCCGTTGGCGACAGTCAGACCGAGGGGCTCGCAGTAACGCTGGAGGAACTCAGGGTACGTGCAGTACGGCCAGTCCCTCACGACACCGAAATTGTTCCAGCCGGTGATGCTGTCGCCCGCACAAACGACATCAACCGACAGACGAGCCGCCTGGAAGGAGGGCATGCGTCTGTCGGCGATGTAGACCACCGAAGTCATGATCGTCCTCCGCTGCAATGTTTCCCGAGAAGTGCCGGTGATTGTAAGCTCGACGGAAAGTTCCATGAAGCGGGTCGGCGATTACGTGCGGTCAGGGGCACATCGCCAAGCCATTTTAGGCGGTTGGAGGAGGCGGGCCGCCCGCTGGTGGATGCCTCGATTCGGCATCGATTATGCTACATTGCGGTCCAAGTTTCCCGCTCTTACGCTCTACGGGGGTGTCATCGGAATGACCAGATGTTCCTCGCAGTAGTTGAGAATCGCTTGGGCTCGTTTCTCGTCCACGAGATCAAGGGCGAGATGGGCGGTCACGTAACAGACAGCAAACGCCAACAACTGCTTTGATTCAAGACCGTCGTCCACCTCATCGGGATCGGAGTTGACGACGTAGTTCGCCAATGCCGTTTCCGTGACCCGATCCGCCTCTCGACCCAGCAGCTTCCTGCCCCGAAACTTGAGACAGACCAGGGGAGCCAGGTGGAACAGGTTGGCGTCGGTTACGGGTTGACCAATCAGTTCACCGAACGGTTCCGCCTCTCGGGCATCGGCTATCGCCAGCTTGATCTCCTTGAACCATCCGACGACTGTGCGTGGAAGTGGGCGCTTCATCGAAATTCTCTTGATCTATCGCCTTGCCGCCCGATGTCCGGTTTGATTGCTCAGCAGCGGGTGATGAGACCGGTCCGGTCAGTGAGGTCAGGATCAGCAAGTAGAGACCGGTCGGTCAGTGTATCGACCTATTCGCCCCCTACACCATGACTGATGGGCTCCTGGATGGCTTGTCCGAGGACGAAGCCAACCCCAAAGGCGATCGCTCTGTGCAGCGATCACCATCAGCGCCTTCCTCACTCGAACACGACCGTGCGGTTTCCATCCACCAGTACTCGATCCTCCAGGTGCCAACGCACGGCCTGAGCCAGCACTCGCCGCTCCACCTCCCGACCGATACGAACCATATCGTCCACGCCGTCACGGTGGGAGATGTGGGCTACGTCCTGATTGATGATCGGCCCGCCATCGAGTTCCGCCGTGACGTAATGGGCCGTGGCCCCGATGATCTTCACTCCTCGGGCGTATGCCTGGTTGTACGGGCTAGCTCCCACGAAGGCTGGCAGGAAAGAGTGATGGATGTTGATGATCGGCTGGTGGTAGGAACCTACAAGTTGGGGCGAGAGGATCTGCATGTAGCGGGCAAGCACCACCAAGTCGATCTCATGCTCCCGCAGCAGCGCCTCAACCCTCGCCTCCTGCTCGGCCTTCGATTCCGTGGTCACGGGCAGGTGGAAGAAGGGGATGCCATGGGCCTTGACCTTGGGGGCGAGGTCGTCGTGGTTGGAGATCACCAGTGGGATCTCGGCGTCCAACTCGCCCGCCTCCCATCGCCAGAGCATGTCGATCAGGCAATGCCCCTGCTTCGAGACCATGACGGCCATGCGCTTGGGTCGGTCGGTGAAGCTGACCCGCCATCTCATCCCGTGCTGGCGGGCCAGCGGGGCGAAGGCAGTATCGAACTCGTCCCGGCCCAGGCCGAAGCCACGGCCCTCGATCTCCATCCTCATGAAGAAGGTGCCGCTGGGTGTATCGCTGACATGCTCGTCGGCGCTAAGGATATTGCCGTTGTGCAGGGCGATGAAGCCGGAGACCGTTGCGATCAGACCCCGGTGATCCGGGCAGTCGATCAGGAGGCGGATGTTATAGCACATGGTCAATCCCGTTCTCTCGCCGTCGCTCATCCCTTCGCCGTCGCTTGCATCTTGTGGAGCAGGTGCATCTCGCCGCAGTGGCATGCCTCGTCGTGCAATCCGTGGAGGATTGCAGAGCAGTGGAACTGAGCGCCTAAAATTGACCCACCCTGAGCGCCTAAAACTGACCCACCTGATCCTTCAAGATAGCCGCACTGGGCAAGAGCGGCAACTTTGGTTCACTCAGACTTTCGACTCTTTCTGACTTTCATCGACTCGCGAATACGGTAGCTCTCACCGTTCATCTCGAAAATGTGGCACTGATGGGTCAGCCGGTCCAACAACGCGGCCGTCATCCGCTCCCCCTGAAAGATCTGGTTCCACTCGCTGAACGGCAGGTTGCTCGTCACCAGCATGCCCTACAAGGCAGCGATTGGTCTTCTGTTCAATCCATGCACACCGTGACAGCTCCAGGATCTTCGGCTTGGACAGTCCGGGCATGACGCTGAAGTCGTAGGTGTCGAAGTCCTTCAACACCGGAAATCCCGCTTGCTTGATCCGGGTCGCGACCGTGTTGGCGGCGCGGGTGGCCAGCTCCAGCTCGGTCAACCGGAGCAAGAACTGGACGAAGGTTTGATTGGTCGCGGCGGCGTCCCGCGCCGGTTTCTCGAACTCGGCTCCCATCGTCGGCAACCGCAACTGCCGGAAATGGGTCTTGAGCAAGTCGATCGTCACATCGGCCATCAGTCAGTTCCTCCCCATGAGATTCCCGGAGACAGGATGATCCGGGCCCGACGATCGAGCCCGGCCACGATGACGTCGCATCCGGTCAGGCGAAGCATGCCGGTAGCGACCGGTCGCGAACCGTCGGGGAGTGGTCGAGTGCGCCGGGCTTGCGGCCCAAGGTCGCCAGAGAGTGGATCGGATCTAAGAGTCTGTTCCAAAAGCCCTATTTCGGGGTCTGTCTCCGTGGACGCTTGTATCGAAATCGATCTCGGTACTTCTCCCCGGTCAGCCGGCGGAGCATCAACTGAATCATGCTGACCTGGATCTGCGC
>JBAUOX010000451.1:0-2419 GCA_049579985.1 Isosphaeraceae bacterium
GTCTCAGGGTTCCACATGTGATGCTCACCCCGGCGACGCCACATGACTTCACCGCCGCCGTCGAGCTGCGGCAGCTCCGGACCGGGGGTGCCCGGATACGCCACCTCGACGCGTTGCAGCGCCTCACGGGCAATGATCTCCAGGCCGATGCCCTCGATCCGGCTGGGCGTGCCCGGGAAGTACGCGTCGATCACCGCGCGGCTCAGGCCGATGGCCTCGAACACCTGGGCGCCGCGGTAGCTTAGCAGGGTACTGATGCCCATCTTGCTGAAGATCTTGAGCAACCCCGCATCGACGGCCTTGGCATAGTTCTTCACGGCCTGGCCAAGCTCCAGCGGAGCGCCTTGCGGGTCGAGGAGCATCTGCTCGCGCGCCAGACCTTCAAAGGTCTCGGCGACGAGATAGGGATTGACGGCGCCTGCGCCATAGCCGATCAGCAGCGCGAAGTGATGGATCTCCCGCGCTTCGCCGGTTTCGACGACGATCCCGCAGCGAGTGCGCTGGCCCTTGCGGATCAGATGATGGTGAACGGCTGCCGTGGCCAGGAGGGGCGGGATCGGTACCAGGTCCGCATTCAAGTCCCGATCCGAGAGGATCAGGATCGTCGCTCCCCGGTCCACCGCCTGGGAGGCTGCCGCACAGAGGCGATCGAGCGCCGGCGCCAGACCGGCCTCACCCAGGGTGCGGTCGAAGAGAATGGATAGCGTCTGGCAATGAAAGCCCGTTGACCGCACCGCCCGCAGTCGCGCCAGCTCGGCATTGCTGAGCGTGGGAGACTTCAGACGCAGCAGCCGTGCATGCTCCGGGGATTCGTCGAGCAGGTTCTGCTCGGAACCCAGGAGCGACTCGGTGCTCATGACAACCTGCTCGCGGATCGGGTCGATCGGCGGATTGGTCACCTGGGCAAAAAGCTGCTTGAAGTAGTTGGGCAAGATCTGGCTGCGCCGGCTGAGCACTGCCAGCGGAATATCCGTACCCATGCTCGAGACCGGCTCCTTGCCGTCCTGGGCCATGGGAAGGAGGATGCGGAGGACATCTTCCTGGGTGTAGCCGAATGCCTGCTGGCGGGCCAGCAGGGTGTCGAGCTTGGCTGCGGGAACCTCGGCCGGCTCGGGCAAGTCACCAAGGTTGATCTGGTGCTTCTCGAGCCAGAGTCCATAGGGCTGGGCGCGGCAGATCGACTCCTTGAGCTCCTCGTCACCGATGATCCGCCCCGCCGCGAGATCCACCAGGAAGATCTTTCCCGGCTGGAGCCGGCCCGAGAGCCGGATCGCCTCGGGCGGGATCGGCAGCACGCCGACCTCGCTGGCCAGAACAACAAGGTTATCGTGCGTGACCACGTATCGGCCGGGACGCAGGCCGTTGCGGTCGAGCATCGCCCCGATCCGGATGCCATCACAAAAGACCAGGCTGGCCGGGCCGTCCCAGGGCTCCAGGAGCCCGCTGTGATACTGGTAGAAAGCGCGCCGCGCCGGATCGATGGAGCGATCGCCTTCATAGGCCTCGGGCACGAGCATCATCAACGCATGGAGTAAACTTCGACCGGCCTGCACCAGGAGCGCGAGCACCTGATCGAGGGCCGCCGAGTCGCTCATGCCCTCGAAGTCGAGGGGCAGGGCCTTGTCCAGATCGGCGCCCAGCACGCGGCTCCGCATCCGGGACTCTCGCGCTTTGATCCAGTGGAGATTGCCCTGCAGGGTGTTGATCTCTCCATTATGCGCCAGCAGGTGAAAGGGCTGAGCCAGTCCCCAGCGCGGGAACGTGTTGGTGCTGTAGCGGCTGTGTACCAGCGCCAGGGCCGACTCCATCCGTGAATCGCCCAGGTCGGGGAAATAGGCCGGCAGTTGATCGGGCTTGAGCATGCCCTTGTAGACGATCGTGCGTGCGCTGCAACTGGCGATCGCGAACCCCAGCGCGTCGTTGCCGATGCTTTCGGAATAGGCCCATTTCTCGGCCCGCCGGCGGATCAAATAAAGCTTCCGCTCGAACTGGTCCCCGGCGGCCATCCCTTCGCCGCGGCCGATGAATAACTGCTCCATCACGGGCTCTTGCGACCGGGCCAGCCAGCCGATCGCCGAGGAGACGACCGGAACGTCTCGCCATCCCAGCATCTTCTGGCCTTCGGCGACCACGATCGCTTCCAGGGTTCGATGGCAGATCAGGCGCTGGGCCTCACCGCGCGGCAGGAAAACGAATGCCACACCGTAGTCGCCGGCAGCCGGCAGTCGGTCTGCCAGGGACGTGTTGTCGGATCGAAAGAACAGATCCGGCAACTGCATCAGGATGCCCGCGCCATCTCCCGTGTCCTGATCGCAACCGCAAGCGCCGCGATGCTGAAGGTTCTTGAGGACCTGCAGCCCGCTCTGAATGGTCGCGTGGCTCTTGCGGCCGGCCATATCGGCCACGAACCCAACCCCGC
>JBAUOX010000452.1:0-17305 GCA_049579985.1 Isosphaeraceae bacterium
CCACGACAGTCCCGCCCATCGACTCAACGGCAAACGCTATCATGAACATTGGCTCCACAATCTTATGGCGTCCACCTCACTGATGGGCTTCAGAAACCGCCAACCTGCAATCCGGTAGAGTCAGGAAGAAAACTATGGTGTCCTCGGAATTGCACAAGCCTACCGAGCAGAAACAGGGACGCAGCTAGAATCAAGAACTAGCTGCGTCCCTGTTTCCAGCCCGTCCCTGTTTCCAGCCCACCGCCGCGCACTGCCCTCCGCATCGCGGCCAGCGCCGGGTCGCCCCGCATGGTATGCATCGGAACGAGTGCGAGTTTCTTCTTCCGGGCGAGCTGGAAGAGCCCTTCCAGGGTGGGCAGGTCCATCGCCAGCGGCTTCTCTGCCAGGACCGGCAGCCCGCGTTCCAGGCAGATCCGAGCCCAGTGCGGGACCCGGTCGCCGCGGCCATGGACCTGCACAACATCCAGCCGCTCGGTTTCCAGCATTTTCTGGGCATCGTCATGGCGGCGCGTGTCGATCGTCAGGCCGGGGGCGTGGTCGAACACGCCCGTCGTCTCCTCCGGGCCGGCGGGAGCGACCGCCACGAGGGTGAGTCCGGCAACATGCTCGAGTGCCGGTGCGTAGGTCTGCTAGTGTCCCGTCGAGCCGATCAGTCCCAGCCGCATGGCGTCTCTCCCTCTCGGGCGATCAGGTCAGGTCCGTGAGATAAACCGGTTGCCGGCGATGCAGAATCGCAGCGGCTTGTGGGCCCATTCGCCCGAGTAATCGACCCCGACGCGCGGTCGGGCCTCGATCTCGAAGTGGCCGGCAAGATCGGCGGGCTCGGCCAGGACGAGCTCGCCTGTTGTGAGGTCGTGCCCGTTCCAACGGCGGTCAATGTCCAGAGCGCGGCAGAGCCGGCCAGGACCGCTCGCGGAGGTGTCGATGTTGCTGACCGGTTCGAGGGCGCGGAGAAGTACGGCTGAGGCATGGTCGCCAGGGCCGGTCACGACGTTCAGGCAGTGGTGCATGCCATAGATCAGGTAGACATAGGCATGACCGGGCGGGCCGTACATGACCTCGGTGCGCGTGGTGCGGCCGCGAGCCGAGTGGGCAGCAAGGTCGTGAGGGCCCAGATACGCCTCGGTCTCGACGATCCGCCCGATTTGACGGCGGTGATCGACGCGGCGAACGAGGAGCTTGCCCAGGAGGTCCCGAGCCACACACTCGGCGTCACGATCGTAAAAGGCTTTTGGGAGGATCTGCATGAGAATCATCGTACCAGACGCGGAATGGTCTGGCTTCCTATCGGGGTCGTTGAGTGCGGCTCATCGCCATTCTTGCTTCCGGGGTCCGGCAGGGTTACGCCCCAAGGCCGCGGACCGGCCAGCGCCATGGGAAAGGCTGAATCCACGGCGAAACCTTGTTTCTTCGGGGCAAGTTGTGCCGATAAAAGTGGATGCCAACCGCAGCGCCTCCATCGCACGATGCCTCCGCCCTTGACGGCATCGTCGGCCATGGGGGATCGCTATCCCCCAAATGGCTCGATTATGTTATAGTTCGCATGGCGGCACGTCGGATGCATTTCTCCTGGCCAGTCCGGGTCGGGAGCGGATCGGCATGACTGAAACGACGAGGACGATGGAACCGGGTCTGTCGCGACGATCGCGGGAGGTTGCCGGGGGCCGCTCTCGGCTCGCGGTCGCAGTACCGCCCAGGGCGCAACCGTTGATCGCCCCGGCGCCTCGGTCGGCGATGTTCTTTCCTCTGGTTGTCCTGGTTGCTGTGCTGCCTGGCATGGTTGCGCTCAACTCTTGGGACCTGACTCCTCCCGGGCCGTTGTGGGGACTGCGTGCCCTGGCGGTGCTGGACGGCCTGGCCATCGACCAGGTTCCCGCGGCGATCACGATCAAGCCGCCCGGAGAGTCGGCGGCATTTCGGGCCCTTTCGTTCCAGCCCCCTCTCTACGCCTGGCTGGCCGCGCTCGGAATGAGGCTAACCGCGGACCTCGATCCGCTGGCGAGTGTGCTTCCCAGTTATGTGGCCGGCATCCTTGTGGTCGTTCTGGTTTACCTGCATGGGCGGGTCTGGCGCGGGGGCGGCATGGGTCTGGCGGCGGTGCTGCTTGTCGGGTTCAACCCCAATCTGCTCTTGAGAATGCAGGAGGCGACGCCGACGACGCTGGCCGTGGCCGGCGCGATGGGAGCCCTGCTCTGTTACGGTTGGCACCAGCGCGCCGCGGAGGAATCGGTACGGCGCTGGCCCTGGGCTGGGCCGATCTTCTGGGCGGTCGCCGGAGGCCTTTCTCTTGGCCTGTCGCTGCTGGCCCTGGGAGGATTCGGGCTGATCGTGATCCCGGTTGTGATCTTGCATCAGGTTTATCTGCGGGTCGGATCGACTTCACCGCCGGTTTCCCGCTCCCGCGCCAGGCTCCGTTGGCTCGACTGGTGGCGAACCGCGGGGGCGATCGATAGTCTGCTGGCCCTGGCGATCGCCTTTATCGTGGCACTTCCCTGGCACATCCGGATGGTCCAGACGCATGGCTGGGACGCCGTGACCGGGCTCGCGTTCCGGTCCTGGGGAATGGCCGGCGACGAGGCCTCTCTGCTGGTTCGGCTGTTCGAGCTGGCGCCGGTTACCCTACCATTGGGAATCTACGGCGCCGTGCGGGCCATTCGCCTGGCCCTGATCGATGAGAACAACAGTCCCGAAACGATGGGCGGATCGCTCTGGGTGATCTGGCTGGCCGTGGCGGCCCTGGCGCCGGCGTTCTGGCCCAGTGGTCCCCGCGGCGCCTTGGATTTTTTCCTGCTCGTACCGCTGGACTTGCTGGCCGCGTTGACCGTGGCCGACCTGGTCAACCGCCGCGTGCCGGTTCGCACCCTGATCATTCTTGCCCCGGCGACGGCCATGTCGGTGGCCTGGTGGGCCAGCGAGGATTTGCAAGGGGCGGTTGACGACCTGATGCACGGCCGGGCCGACGCCGCCACAGCCCTGGGCTTGCACCTGGCGCTCGATCTCATCCTGCTGTCGATCTGGTTCACCCGCAGGCTCGATCGGTGGGCCCGTCGCCGTGACGATCGTCAGCGCTGCGTCCTGGCGTTCTTCCTTCTTACGATCCTTGCGATCACGGTCGGCACCGGCGTGCAGGAGGTCGTCTTTCGCCACAGTGAGACCCATGATCTCTTGACCCTCCGCACCATGATCTTGCGGCGCAATCGCGAACGTCCCTTCGAGCTGCTGGCCGTGGTCGGGCCCGAGGTCGTCACCGCCCCGCCCAGCTCCACCCCTGCACCTGGGCGGCGCCCAGGGGAGCAGTACACCGGAGGTTGGCTGCGGTTCATCCTCCGCACCGCGCTTCCGCATCTGCCGCAACGCGACCTGAACAACATCGAGGAGCTGCTGGCGCTTCCGGAAGGCCAGCGGCTGATCATCTTCACCGGATCGGGCCAGCGACTCTCCTCCGCGGCAAAGTCCAAGCTCGGCCTCGAAATGATTCATCCTGGTCGAATGGGAATCCTTGATGCCTATGCCACGGCTCATAACCGACCACCGCGGCGCTAAGACCATTCATACAAGTTGACCCGAGCAATCTCGCGATTTACGATCGAGGAAGGGTGGTGCGTTGCCTCGAGGATCGGCCTGTGCGAACTCGTCTCCAGGCCAAACACCATTCCGGGATCTGGGATATTCGATGATCGACTGGTCGAACGTCTTTGCCGAGTCTCTGCCGTACAAGGAGTTTCTCGACAGCCACGCGAACCAATCGCAACGCGAGCGGTGGGACGCGATGCACGCGCGGTTTGCACTCACACCCGCGCAGAAAGGCCTGCTGAATGCGTTCACGCGCCGGATGCCGGTGATTTGCCTGGCAGGTGCCTGGTGCGGTGATTGCATCAACCAGTGTCCGGTCTTCGATCATCTTGCCCAGGCCGCCCCGGTCATCGAGCTGCGATTCCTCGATCGTGATGCCCTGCCCGCAGTCCGGGAGGAGCTCATGATCAACGGCGGTGCGCGCGTTCCCGTCGTCGTCTTCCTGAGTGAGGATTGGCAGGAGGTTTCCCGATACGGCGAGCGAACCCTGTCGATTTACCGCAAGCTGGCAGCCGACCAGCTCGGCCCGTCCTGCCCGACCGGACTTGTACCTCCGACCGACGAGGCTCTGGCCACGATCACGGCCGAATGGCTGGCCGAGTTCGAGCGCGCGCACCTGGTGCTCCGGCTCTCTCCCCGGCTGCGAAGCAAGCACGGGGATTGAGCAGACAGACGAGACGGCTGCCATTCGTCGTTGGCAAACGCTATCGCGGAGTCCTGCCCGCGATTGGCGCGGCTTTCACCGGTTGTCTCAGGGTTTCGTTTCGAGCCAGGGCATCCCGTCGGGACCGCGGCCGGTCTTGAGTCGGCCCACTTCGGTGAGCGTCTTGAGGTCGCTGATCGCGACGTGGATCCCGCTCAGATCACGTAGCAACGCCCCTGGCGGAGGGGCTCGATCACGCTCGAGGCCGCGTCGAAGTCGTCGGGCAGGTGAGTGAGTCGCATCCTGGAACGGAGGTCGGCGGGCAGGGCCGCCAGTTTTTCGTAGGGAGCGTGAACTCCGGTGTGGGCCATCGTCGTGGCCTCGTGGACGATCAGGTCGGCGGGGGCAAGCCAGTCGAGCAGGGTGGGGTCATAGGCCGTATCGGCGCTGAAGCCGAGAGTTCGGCCGCCGGCCTGGATGCGAAAGGCTGTTGTCGGAACCCCGTGAATGGTCCGCCGGCATTCGATGGAGAAAGGTCCGCTGGTAACCGGCCCCGCATCGTCCAGATCGATCAGCTCGAAGTAATCGGCAAGCTGCTTGCGAACCGGCGGCGTGCCGGGCTGTGCCTGCGAGAGCTCCATTCCCCCGGCGAGCAGGCCGCTCCAGACCCGGGCGGAGACCTCGGGATGCATGAGCAAGCGAGCCCGCCGGCCCAGCGCGAAGAACGAGTAGAATCCGAAGTCCTCCAGGCCGCAGCAGTGGTCGGCATGAAGATGGGTCACGGCCACGGCGGAAACGCGGTCGAGATCGAGCGGAATCCCGGCCGCGGTCGATCCCTCGACAAGCATTTTCCGCACCGGATGGGGGCAGTCAATGAGCATCCAGTCGTCATCCGCCCCCAGCGCCAGGCAGGAGGTGTAATGTTGAGCTGTGAACGCCTCGCCGACGCCAAGGGGGATCAATCGTAATGTGCTCATGCCCTGCCCGCTTCGGGGGTTAAATCGCGCCCGCCGCGTCGGCCTGTTTTACCTTGTGGAGGCTGGCCTTCAGGTAGTCGCGATTCAGGCGGGCGATGAACTCCAGGCGGATCTCCTTGGGACAGACCGCCTCACACTCTCCGTGATTGGTGCAACTGCCAAATCCTTCCTCGTCCATCTGGTCGATCATCGCGGTGGCGCGGCGGTATTTTTCCGGTTCGCCCTGGGGCAGCAAGTTGAGGTGCCCGACCTTGGCCGAGACGAAGAGCATCGCGGAGGCATTCGGGCAGGCGGCAACGCATGCGCCGCAGGCGATGCAGGCGGCGGCGTCCATCGACAGTTCGGCAGCTTCTTTGGGCACGGGAATATCGTTGGCCTCGGGGGCATTCCCGGTCCGCACCGAGACGAACCCTCCGCTGGCGATGATCCGGTCAAAGGCGCTGCGATCGACCATCAAGTCCTTGACAACCGGAAAGGCCGCCGCACGCCAGGGCTCGACGGTCAGAACGTCGCCGTTGTGAAAGCTGCGCATGTGGAGCTGGCAGGTCGTGGTGGCACGCCTTGGACCGTGCGCATCGCCGTTGATCACCACCCCGCACTGCCCGCAGATCCCCTCCCGGCAGTCATGATCGAAGGCGATCGGCTCCTTGCCATCGAGAATCAACCGCTCGTTGACCACATCGAGCATCTCGAGGAACGACATGTCCGTGCTGATGTCGCGCGCCGGATAGGTCTCGAACCGCCCAGGGGAGTTGCGATTCTTCTGCCTCCAGACATTCAAGGTCAGGTTGATCTTCTTTTCTTTACCGTTTCCGGCCATGGATCGTCCTCTCAGCTTGAATTCAGTCGCTTGCCGATTGCCAGCGGGGACAGTCAGACAATGTCAGAACCGGGTCGATCGCTCGATCTGCTCTTCACTCGTAACTGATGGCTGGCGACTACTGGCCATTTACTTGTAGCTGCGGGTTTGCAAGTGGACGTACTCGAAGTTCAAAGGTTCGACGAGCCGGTTCGGGCGGTTGCCCTCGCCGGTGTATTCCCAGGCCGCGACGTGGCAAAAATGCTCGTCGTCCCGGAGGGCCTCACCCTCCTCGGTCTGATACTCCTCGCGGAAGTGGCCGCCGGCCGATTCCCGGCGTTCCAGGGCATCGAGGCAGATGAGCTCGCCCAGCTCCAGAAAGTCGGCGACCCGCCCGGCCTTCTCGAGCGACTGATTGATCTCGTCGCCGTCGCCCAGGACGCGGACATCCTTCCAGAACTGCTCGCGAAGGGCGGGGATCTTCTCGAGGGCCGTCTTCAGACCCTGCTCGTTGCGGGCCATCCCGCAGTAGTTCCACATGATCTTGCCGAGCTCGCGGTGGAAGTCGTCGACGGTTCGTTTCCCCTTGATGCCCAGCAGCCTCTTGGTGCGGCCGGCGACCCACTCCTGTGCGCTCTTGAAGGCGGAGTGATCGGTGCCGATCTTGTCGAATTTGTTCGAGGCGAAGTAGTTGCCAAGCGTGTAGGGAATGATGAAATAGCCGTCGGCCAGCCCCTGCATCAGCGCGCTGGCTCCCAGCCGGTTGGCCCCGTGGTCGGAGAAGTTGGCCTCGCCCAGGACGAACACTCCGGGGATCGTGCTCATCAGATGATAGTCGACCCAGAGTCCCCCCATCGTGTAGTGAACGGCGGGGTAGATCCGCATCGGGACCTTGTACGGGTCTTCGTCGGTGATCCGCTCGTACATGTCGAACAAGTTGCCGTAGCGCTCGCGGATGGTGGAGACTCCGAGGCGGTTGATCGCCTCTGCGAAATCGAGATAGACGCCCAGCCCGGTACTGCCCACGCCCCGGCCCTCGTCGCAGACCTCCTTGGCCGCCCGCGACGAGATGTCGCGGGGGGAAAGGTTGCCGTAGCTCGGGTACTTGCGCTCCAAGTAATAGTCGCGCTCGTCCTCGGGAATCTGGCCCGGCGGCCGCGTGTCTCCCTTCTTCTTGGAGACCCAGATCCGGCCGTCGTTGCGGAGCGACTCGGACATGAGGGTGAGCTTGCTCTGATGGTCGCCGGTCACGGGAATGCAGGTCGGGTGAATCTGGGTGTAGCAGGGGTTGGCGAACGCCGCGCCCTTCTTGTAGGCCCGCCAGATGGCCGTGGTGTTGCAGCCCTTGGCATAGGTCGCCAGGTGGAACACCGTGCCGTAGCCGCCGCTCGCCAGGATGACGGCGTCGGCGACGTACGATTCGACCGCGCCGGTCTCGAGGTCGCGGGCGACGATGCCTCGCGCCTGGCCATCGATCACGACCAGTTCCTGCATCTCGTGTCGCGGGAACATCTTGATCGCGCCCAGACCCACCTGACGCTGAAGGGCCTGGTAGGCACCCAGCAGGAGTTGTTGACCGGTCTGTCCGCGGGCGTAGAAGGTTCGCGAGACCTGAGCGCCGCCGAACGACCGGTTCGCCAGCAGACCGCCGTATTCGCGGGCGAACGGCACGCCCTGCGCAACGCACTGGTCGATGATGTTGACCGAGACCTCGGCAAGGCGGTAGACGTTGGCCTCGCGGGCTCGGAAGTCTCCCCCCTTGACGGTGTCGTAGAACAGCCGGAAGACGCTGTCGCCGTCGTTCTGATAGTTCTTGGCCGCGTTGATCCCACCCTGGGCGGCGATCGAGTGTGCTCGCCGCGGGCTATCCTGGTAGCAGAAGCAGGAAACCTGGTAGCCCAGCTCCGCCAGCGAGGCGGCCGCCGAGCCTCCCGCCAGGCCCGACCCGATGACGATGACGGAATACTTCCGCTTGTTCGACGGGTTGACCAGCTTCATGTCAAACTTGTGATTCGTCCACTTCTGCTCGATCGGGCCAGGCGGTACGTTCGACTTGAGTTCCACGGGGCGCTCCTCATCTATCGTTCCAGGGTTAATTTGAACCCGGTCAGGACCGCCAGGGGAACGCTTGCGAACCCCAGGGTCACCAGGATCGTGAATATGGTCGCGAACCGCCGCCCCAGGGAACGATAGCGGTCCTCCGGCGCGCCGAGCGTCTGAAACATGCTCCAGACCCCGTGCCAGAGGTGAAACGCCAGCATGATCATCGCCACGACGTAAATCACGCCGACAATGCCCTTGAGACCGGAGACCAGGTTGTGGTAGACGGCGCCTTCCTGAAAATCCGGATGAAACGTACCGGTTGTCAGGTGCAGGATGTGGTAGATGATGAACAAGAGAATCAAGGGCCCCGTGATGGTCATCGACCGCGAGGCGAAGCTCGACTCCTTGTACTTCCTGGCTTGATAGGCTTGCGGCCGTGCCTGCAGGTTCTTGCGCGTCAGGGCGATAAACGCCCAGATATGCAGTCCGACCGCCGAGAGCAGGACGAGGCGGAAGGTCCAGAGTAGCGCCGGCTCTTTCCGCAGCAGCTTGCCGTAGGCATCGAGGGCCTCGGCGCCCTGGTAGGCCTGGAGATTGCCCAGCATGTGGACCAGGACGAAGCCGGAGAGAATCACTCCGGTGAGGGCCATTGTGATCTTGAGACCGATCGAGGAGTTGAGCATCCTCTGGAGGCGATTTCGGTAGACCCGCCTCCGTCCGGCGGCGGGACTCGAGGCAACCGCGCTCATGGAGAGTTCCTGTTCCTGTTCAAGGGAAGGGGAGCCTGGCGAAACAGGCCGGTCCGGTCGGCACACATGCCGGCGGCCGGTGGGCAAGCGTCCCTCCGGTCCACGTCGTGAATTTCAAGGTTCTTGTAGGCCCGAGCTCGCACGTCGGTAAGAGACAAGCCCACTATGCCAGCCAGGGAAAAAACGTCTTGATCAGGGCATTCTAAGAGGTCGGACCGGTGGGTTCAAGCACCTGGAGCCGCGGCCGGTCCGATCCGGTCCTTCTCGGCCCGGCAGGCCAGGTGCTCCGGCCTCCTGTCTAGTCCTCGACCGGCCCGTGTCCCGCAACGGGCTCGCACAGCTCGGTGAGAATGCTGCATGAGCTCTTGGGGTGGAGAAAGGCGATCCGCGTGTGATGAGCGCCGGGGCGAGGCGACTCGTCGATCATCCGCACTCCCGTCTGCTTGAGCTCGCCGATGCGGGCCTCGATGTCCTCGACGGTGTAGGCGACGTGGTGCAGCCCCTCGCCTTTCTTGTTGATGAAAGCCGCGATCGTACTCGAGGGGTCGGACGGCTCGAGCAGTTCGAGGCGGACGTCGCCGACCCGGAAGAAGCCGACCCGGACTTTCTGGTCGGCGACGTCCTCAACGCCCTCATACACAGCCCCGAGAGTCTGTTCGTAGAACGAACGCTGGGCGTCGATCGAACGGACGGCAATTCCAATGTGATTGATGGCTTTGACGGATTTCATGATCGCTCCTGCATGTAAGGGCCGGCACGGAGGACCCGCAATGCCGGACCCGGCATCGACCGGCGAGAGGCCCTCTGGCCGGACCGGGCTTCAATCGAACTCGACGAGAACCTGCCCCTGCTGGACGGCGTCGCCCACGTTGACATTGATCTTGGCGACCCTGCCGGCAATGGGCGCCGTGATCACGGTTTCCATCTTCATGGCCTCGAGGACCAGAAGGACATCATTAACCTGGATGGTCTGCCCGGCCTGGGCCGAGACCTTGGCCACGGTGCCGGAGAAGGGGCTGCGACAGACCTTGCCCTCGTCGGCCACCGGAGCGCTGCCACCCGAGGATGGAGCTAAGCGCGGGGCGACGGGCGCGGCGGCCGGGACGCGCGCGTGCGCTGGGGGCGATAGATAACCAGGCTGGGGCTGTTCCGGCTCGAAGATCTCGACGTCGACTTCGTACAGTTTCCCATCCACTGTGATCTTGAGTTTCAAAGCTAGCTCCTCGCCGAATGAACCGAAAGTTCATGCGATGCCTGGATCGTGACGCGGCCCTGCTGGGCCCACGCGGCAGAACCGATCAGGTGAATCTGGCGGATATGGGCCTTCTTGCCGACGAAGGCCGCGATGGCTGCGCCGATCACCAGGATGAGCTCGTCGCTGAGCCCCTCCGCGACAGCCGGTTGAGCGGGGGGTGGCGATGGGGCGAGCCTGGGAGCCTTTGTCTCGACCTCTTTCTTGACCGTTGCGGCCGTGGGGACGGCCGATGCGGCAGCCGCTTCCAGAGCGGCCACGCGTTCGATCAGACAGCTCAACTCCCGGCTCAGGCCCTCGAGGGCGTCGACCACCTTGGTCAGATCCACTGTATCCAATTTCATGACAGGCTCCCGATTACAGTGGGATCAGGCCGTGTTTCTTCGGCGGCCGGTGATCGCGCTTGGTTTGAAGGTATTCCAGGGCCTGCGCCAGGTGCTTGCGCGTGTCGGCCGGCTCGATGATATCATCGACCAGGCGGCGGCCAGCCGCGACGTAGGGGGTCGAGAAGGTCGAGCGGTACTGCTCGATCAGCTCGGCGCGACGCGCGGGCTTGTCGTCGGCTGCCTCCACCTCCTTGCGGAAGACGACCTCGACGGCGCCTTCGGCCCCCATGACGGCGATCTCGGCGGTTGGCCAGGCAAAAACGCGATCGGCCCCCAGGTCCTTCGAGCACATGGCCAGATGTGCGCCGCCGTAGGACTTGCGGAGTACGATCTGGATCTTGGGCACTGTGGTCGCCGAATAGGCGAAGAGCATCTTGGCGCCGTTGCGAATAATCCCGCCATGCTCCTGCTGCACGCCGGGCATGAATCCGGGCACATCCACAAACGTGACCAGCGGAATGTTGAACGCGTTGCAGAAGCGGATGAACCGGCTCGACTTGATCGACGCGTTGATGTCGATGGCGCCGGAGAGCACCGCGGGCTGGTTGGCGATGATCCCGATCGAGCGGCCCAGAATCCGCCCGAAGCCGACGAGCATGTTTGGTGCATAGCCGGCCTGGACCTCGAGGAAGTCCCTCTGGTCCACGATGCCGCAGATCACGTCGCGCATGTCGTATCCGCGCTTCACCTCGACGGGCACGATCTTGTTCAGCTCGGGGTTGGGGTCGACGTTGTTGTCATGGGGCAAGCGGGGGGCTTCTTCCAGGTTGTTCGAGGGCAGGAAGCTGAGCAGGTGCTTGCAAATCTCGACGGCCTCCACGTCGTCCTCGGCGATGAAGTGAATCACCCCGGAGTGCTGCATGTGCGCATCGGCGCCGCCGAGTGCCTCGGCGGTGATCTGCTCGCCGGTGACCTGCTTGATGACCTGGGGCCCGGTGATGAACATCTGGGCCTTGCGGGTCATGATGATAAAGTCTGTCAAGGCCGGCGAGTAGGCCGCGCCGCCGGCGCAGGGCCCGCAGATCAAGGAGATCTGGGGGACGGCCCCGGAAAGTTCGACATTGGTGAAGAAGACCCGGCCATAGCCCGAAAGCGAGTCGATGCCTTCCTGGACGCGGGCTCCCCCCGAATCATTGATGAAGATGAACGGGCTGCCGGTGTGCAGCGCCAGCTCCATCACGTCGGCGACCTTGTGGCAGTGGAGCTCACCCGCCGAGCCGCCCAGGACGGTGAAGTCCTGACTGGCAAGGTGGACTAGCCGGCCGTCGATCGAGGCCGCGCCGGTGACCACTCCATCGGCGGGAACCTCCTTGCCGGCCATTCCGAAGAGGGTTTGCCGGTGCTGTGCGAACAGGCCCATCTCCTCGAAGCTGCCGGCATCAACCAGGGCATCAACGCGCTCGCGCGCCGTTTGCTTTCCTTCCTCCCTCTGCTTGGCCTGGCGGTCGGGGCCACCCCCCTGCTCCAGTTCTGCTCTCTTGGCGTGGAGGTCTCCGATCAGGTCCTCGATCGTCTTTTTCTTGGCACTCATCAGCGGCCTTTCCTTTCACAGCTCACGCGGGCTGTACGACCACCCTATGCGAAACCTCACCGATCTTGATCTCGTAGGTGACGGGGCTGGTGATCGGCCCCTTACCGTCGGCCGGCTTGACCTGGCCGTCGGCCGGCTTGGCGGCGGCTCCGGCGGCGTCGGCGACGGCCTTGCCCACGTTCTTGGGGCCATCGGCCCGGGTGCTGAAAAACTTGAGGGCGACCTGGGGAAACATGGCGTAAGTCAAGACATCCTCATCGGTCCCGTTGCATCCCGTGAGCGCGAGCGCCTGGGTCCGCAGCTCGTCCCACTCGGGCTTGAGCAGATCGGCCGGCCGGCAGGTGATCGGCTCCTTCTTGACGTGCTTGGCGGCTGCCTCGATGATCGCCGGATCACGCGGGGCTATCGTCTCGCCGTAGTAGCCCAGCATCAGGTCGGCGAACTCGCCGGTGAGCGCCTTGTAGGGGCCCATGAGCACGTTGAACACCGCCTGGGTGCCGACGATCTGGCTGGAGGGCGTGACCAGCGGCGGATAGCCTGCGGCCAGGCGCACCCTGGGCACCTCTTCGAGCACCTCCTTCATCCGGTCGCCGGCCCCCTGCTGCTTGAGCTGGCTCTCCATGTTGGAGATCATGCCGCCGGGAATCTGGCTATCGAAGATCTCGGTCTCGACCCCGACGATCTTGGACTCGAAAGCCGCGTACCGGGGACGGACCTTGGCGAAATGATCCTTGATCTTCAGCAGGCGGTCCTTCTTCAGCCGGGTGGTGTAGCCAGTGCCCTGGAGCATCTCGACCAGGGCCTCGGTGGGGTTGTGCCCGGGGCCAAGGCTGAGCGAGGAGATCGACGTGTCGACGATGTCGGCGCCCGCCTCGATCGCCTTCATCAGGCTGACCATCGTGACGCCCGTGGTGGAGTGAACATGCACGTGAACGAGCGTGTCCTTGCCGCACTTCTCCTTGATGCCCTTGACGATCTCGTAGGCCGGCTGCGGCCTCAGCAGGGCCGCCATGTCCTTGATGCAGATCGAGTCCGAGCCCATCTCCTTGAGCCGCTGGGCCATCTCCACGAACTTGTCGACCGTGTGCAGCGGCGAGGTCGTGTAGCAGATCGTGCCCTCGGCGTGCTTGCCCGTGCGGCGTACCGCGTCGAGCGCGCGCTGGATGTTCCGCACGTCATTGAGCGCGTCGAAGACGCGGAAGACGTCCATCCCGTTCTCGGCCGATTTGTCCACGAAGCGATCGACGACCGAATCCTCGTAGTGGCGGTAGCCCAGCAGGTTCTGGCCCCGCAGCAGCATCTGCAGGCGGGAATTGGGCATCAGCTTGCGAAACGTGCGCAACCGCTCCCACGGGTCCTCATTGAGGAAACGGATGCAGGAGTCGTAGGTGGCGCCTCCCCAGCATTCCACACTCCAGTAACCCGCCTGATCGATGTCCTCGCAGGCCCCGACCAGGTCTTCGGTCGCCATCCGGGTGGCGAGCAGGCTCTGGTGACCGTCGCGGGGAGCCAGCTCCGTGACTTCAACCAATCGTGACATGTTGCGTAACTCCTTGTCGTTACTTTACTTCGTGCAGGACACCTGGCGTCGAATGCAGAAGCGATCGTGCAGGTGATTCCACGCAGACGTTCCCGGTGATGACCGCCATGGCAGCCTCGTTTGACATCGCCAGCGTCGCTGTCCCGATGCACGTGTCGCCCCCCGTCATGATGCGGAGGATCTTTCACGATAGCAAGCCCTGCGCGACTTTTCACTTGTCTTGTCAAGTGAGCTGGCCAAATGGCGGGATGTGCTGTAGTACACTGACTCGCGGAGAAGTCCCTGAGTGGAACGGCCGAACGGCGGTCCCGACACAGTGCATTGCTTGATCAGCGGGAGTTTCACTGTCTCATGGCATGGAGACAGCGCACGAAATCGTCGTCCGGCCGACCGAGGTTGACGTGAACGGACATGTGAACAACGCCAAGTACGTCGAATACATAGAATGGGGGCGCGAGGAGTGATGCGAGCGCCAGGGGCTTCCCTACGCCCGGCTTTTGGCGCTTGGGGCCGTGACCGTGACGGTGAATCTGAAGTCAAAGGGGGCCGAAAGTCGATGCTCGATGACCCATTACCAGCTCGCACGGCGTCTCGCCAGACCTCGGGTAGGACAGATCAGCGGGGGGGCATCGGCCTTCGACCTTATCGAGCTTTGGAAATCAAGCAGTCCGTTTCCACCGGGTTCGACCTGGCCCTCGGTGCACCGGGCACCGGGGCCTGGAAGTCTTCACGGAAAGCTCCTCTGCATTCGTCTCTCTCACTCAGGCGGATGGGTGCCAGCCAGCGTCGGCCCAGAGCTCGCCGCTGACCGCCGAGTTGCAGATCATGAAGTAAATCGCGTCCGCAATTTCGGAGGGATCGATCAACCGCTTGAGCTGCGTGTAGGGGAGGATGTTCTTCTCGATGTACTCCTGCCCTAGCGCCCGGACCATCGGGGTGTCGGTGAAGCCCGGGTGAATGACGGCGCAGCGGACCCCGTGGTAACCGGCCTCCTTGGACAATGTGGCAGCGGCCCCCTCGAGAGCTGCCTTGGTTGACGAATAGGAAACCTGGCCGGGGATGCCCGACGACGAGATCGAGCCGATGAAAATGACGGTTCCCTGAATTCCCTCATCGGCGACCCAGCGCCCCTTGCCCTTGCGCAGCCGCTCCTCGGCGATCCGAGCCATCATCTCGATCGCCCAGTAGACCGGCGCGACAAGGTTGACTTCCATGACCAGCCGGAAGTTCTCGATCGGATAAATCGTTGCTCGTCCGGTCTGCTTGTCCATCTTGACGGCGAGCGAGTCACGAGTGATCCCGGCGCATGGCACGCAGACGGCCGGTGCCCCATACTTGCTGCACATCAGGTCGAAAACCTTCTGACGGAAATCCGTGTCGGTGACGTCACCGATCATGGCCTCGGCCACTGGCCGATCCATGCGGTCGTTGATGAGTCGGGCGACGTTGATCACGCCGTCGCTGCGATCTACCAGCCCGACCGCGCCGACACCCCGCTCGGCCAGCTCGATGGCAATCGCTTGACCAATACCGCTTCCCGCCCCCGTAATAACGGCGGCTTTACCCTTGATATTCATGATGATCTCTCCATCGCGATCCGGATCAATCGAAACATGTCCCTGCGTGGCTGGCTTCAACCGTCACGACCTGTGGCATTTTGCATGTTGAGCCGTAGCCCTGAAGGCCGCGGCCCTGGAGACGGGACTGGTTGTTGCAGCCGCCGTGAGCCGTCGGCCCTACCCAGCCCGTTCGTCGGTGACAACCCCGGTACGGGCGACGACCAGATCCGCGGGAACGGCCCGGCCGAAGCTCCCAAAGAACCCGCGACTGAAGCCGTCCTGCCCTCGACCACGACGTCTGCAAGATCCTCCGTGGATCAATGGGTTGAGGGTCACGGATACCCGGATGTCTCGGTCTGAGACGAAGACGCCATCAGTCAGCGGGATCGTTGGGAGCATCGTCCCACCCGTCGTCCTTTGTCGTCGCTCTTTTCCTTTTCAAATTCTTCTCTGCCAGGCCTGAATTCAACGTTTTCTCGATGGCCTTCAGGCGATCATCCAGCATTGCGAGCCGCGCGAGTATGGTCTGCTCGGCGCTGTGGACCCGCTCGAAGACGCCCGTGACGTCGGCCGCCAAGGGCAGGCCAGTCTGCTGGACGATCGACTGGCTCATCTGGTTCTGCATCTGTTTGAGATCGATCATCCTCTTGAGTGATTGCTTGAGCACTTCAAGAAAGGCCGGGGTCCGCATGAAGCCGTCAAGGCTCTGACTCAGAGACTCCAGCCCTTGAGTGTGCAATTGGTCCAGGGACTTACCCCCTTGCATGCCCTCAAGAAGGATCCTGGTTTGAATGGCGGTCTGCTCGAAATAGTTCCTCCAGAACTCGAGAAAATCGCGTGCCGGGTCGGCGGCCAAGCTTACGCTTTCATTGCTTTTATCAGAACTCATGCTGATAACTCTCTTGGCACCATGCCGCCGGATGACCGACTTGAGGATGAGCCGGATGCTCGCCAGCCCGAGACGCTCAGGCCTTCGAGCTCTTCTGAGTCATCAACTCGGACCATTTTTCGACCGCGATCTGAAAGTCGCGGATCTGGTTCTCGATCGTCTGCTTGAGAACCTCGAAGCTTTTCCGCCAGAGTTCCTCGGTCAACCGGCGGAACTCCTCGGGGCTCTTGGCCTCGGTGGTTCGGAGTGCGTCTTCAATCGTGCGGATGCCTGCCCGGTACTGGGCGTCCAGCGCCTCGCAATGCTTGGTCATGAGCGCCGTGACGATGTCGGTCCACTGCTTCTGGAACGACCGGGCTTGCTCGCTGACGACGCCCTCGCTGGCAGGCGTCGTGGGGCCCATGGGAAACATGGGCCAGTGCGTCATCCACTGGTGAAACAAATCTTGCTGAGCCCGTAGTGTCGTTTCACTGGCCTTGCGGAAACTGTCAAAAGCCTGGTCGAACATGGCTGGTGGCTCTCCCGGCTCAGGGTGCTGTCGCAAAGCGGAAATGGGCCGCCCCAGGGTTTCCTGAGGACGCGCCCGACCTTGCCGCCGACTGAGATTCCTCGATGGGCCAGCGGCGAGATCACCACCTACCCGCCGCCAACTCCTCTTTGCGTCATCATGACACATCCCAGGGGCGTGTCAAGAGGGAAATGCTGTGATTGCAAAAAAAAGTGTAAAGAGCGTTCCAGACCTGGAAAACACAAGAGTTACTGGCTGGTTGCAGGAGCTTGGCAGGCCCATCGATGTTGCATTTGCATCATGGCCGTATCCGGTGCGGCCAGGGCTGGGGGACGGGTCTGACCCCAGGGGGCCTGATGCAATGCGGGGCGTTCGCGGCCGCGAGATCCGGCGCAGCCGGCGAGAGAAATCGACAGCGCCTTGATGCGGTCGTTTTCCGGTACAATAAATGCGCGTGACGATCGCCGATGCCGCTGGTCCCTTTTCGGATAGCTCGCGATGAACAAGTTGCGGGATGTCTCCTCGTGCGATGGGGCTGATGGTCGCGAGCTGGCCGCGACGACGAATCCGGGGCGCCTGGTCTGTCTTCGCGCGCTGGAACGGAAGGTCCTCTGGCTATCCACCTGGATGATTCACAACGCCAACCACCTGCGGCCCAGTCGAGACGGGCTCAAGGTGGGAGGCCACCAGGCGTCCTGCGCCTCGCTCGCCACGCTCATGACCGCGCTTTATTTCGATGTCTTGCGTCCCCAGGACCGGGTCGCGGTCAAGCCCCACGCCAGCCCGATCTTTCATGCCATTCAGTATCTGCTGGGGCGGCAGCCGCGTGAGCGGCTCGAGCGGTTTCGCGCCTTCG
>JBAUOX010000453.1:0-3666 GCA_049579985.1 Isosphaeraceae bacterium
CTTGCGCTGTCCGGGTCGCCCCGAGCCAGCGTCGAATATAACTACGTGGGTAAACAGTCAATTCCCACGACCGGACTTTCACCGGCAAGTCCAACGGCATTATGGGCTGCGGAACTCGGTCTGACCCTAAGGCCCTGCAGGAGTTGGCTCGCAATTCTTCTTCGGCGAGCGTGAGCTCGTCGCAAGGTGGGACAAACTGACACCGGATCTCAGAACGAAGATCATGGAAGCGGCGCGGGACGCGGGCTAACGACCCACTGATTAAGAGTCGAGCTGGAAGGCCCGAATCGGACGGACGCAACTCTCTACAAGACAGAATGTTGAGTCGATTCTGGCCGCGGAAGAGGACCACATCGCTTGCTACGTTTTGCGGGGTTTTGTCGGGGTTTTCGAGGGAGTCTCTGACAGAACTCCGACCGAGTTGCGACCTGGTGAAATCGGACAGACGGTCTCGGATTCTCGAAAGCATCTCTGACGGAACTCTGACTCTTCACCCCCGACGAAGCACGAGCCGGAGTTCCGCTGCAAGCTCGGGATACCCGGCCTCGCCGAGGATATCAATGGCCGGGGGTAGGCTCCTCTGGAGATAGCCCTTGTCCCGGCCGAAACGGAATACTTGTCGAATGAGGTTCGCTGTATCCCGGCCCTTCAACGCCGAGATCCAACCCACGTCGTCCGTGGTCGTTCCTCCTCGGGCCCATGTCCTCACCCGCTCGGCCGAGGCATGGCAGAGGCGCACCAAGACTTCATCTGTCGGCGCCAGATGAAGTAGCTCACGCTGCGCTTGCCCCTCGATATCCTCATTGCCGTCGATCTTCCCCTCAAGCTCACGGCCAAGTTGATAGTGCAGCCACGCGAAGTCTCCCAGCGTCGCTTCCCTGAGCAATCGCTCCAGGACCGGCAAGAGTCGCGAATAGAGCGACGCGCGAAGCTCGTTCGGCCAACGGCACTCCAGAACCGACATGAGGGCTTGGATGGTACCCTCTAATCGATCTTCGCCTCCGCTTAGATTCAATGCGACGTCCATGGCTCGCTCGGCCAAGTCTCCCCAGCAATTGGCGAGGTCGAAATCCAAGTGGTCCAGGGACCGAATGCGTTCGTAAGCGCCCCATACGATGCCTTGGACCACGTCGGACGCATACGTGCCCAATTGGTCTGGGTGATTTAGCACATTGTCCCCGAGGGCCGCGACGGGGGCGAGCTCGGGATGCGTTCCCCGCTCACCTCGGGAGCGAACGGTTGCGTCTCCGATCACGTTTCCCACTCGCGACGCGAGTTCTTTCGCACCGCTCATTTGGCTAAGGCGTGCCAGGAGGGTACTTAGCCTCGCGGCTACGCCCGAACGGGCGAGGACGAAATCGAGGCAGCGAAGAAGCAGGTTCGGGTCTGTCTCAGCATCCCAAACAGCATCGGCTCGTTCCGACAGAAGACTGACCCGGTGCCAATGATAGTCTCGCAGAACGAGTAAGGCGATCGCCCGAGTGTAAGCCGACCAGCCGTCCCAGTGGCGGGACACCGTGGCACCGAGTCGTTCGCGGTAGACGTCGAACGGCTCACCGTCGCCGATGGCAAGGAGCTCGTCAAGGAACGCGAGCGAGGCCGGGATTGGATCGGAGCTGCCCCAAGACAGCATGGCGGTCGGCCTTTCGCTTCGCTCCGACTCGGACGTCTTGGCGTCGAGCCCCTCGAACGCCCACTCCGCTATTCGAGGCCACCAAGGGGCCTCGCTCGTGAGCAGGGCTCTGTACTCAGCAAGAGACAACGAGCTCGTGGACGGATCCCGGCCGGTCCGGAAAAGAGCGAGACGTCTGAGTGCGGTGAGCGCTTGTTCCGCCCAGTCGACAAAGCGCCATTTCCAGTTAGGGGAGGCCGCTTCGGGCTCCTCGGTGAGAACTCTAAGCGCCTCGAGCTTGGGAGGGAGTCCGCTCTCCATTTCCTCCCGAGTGGATTTCGTATTCTCCGTACGCGGAGATGAATGCAGGAGGTTAAGCAGGGCCCTTTGCTCGACATGTGGCCACTCGTTGGCAAGACGGCTGGGCTCGGCATCACCACGGCTCCAAGTGACGTCCTCGAATCTCCGTCGCGGATCAGAGGGTGGGGTGATCTCACCCCGTGTCTCTGCTTCGCGAATGGCCCCTTCTTCCTCCTCGGTCAGGACCCCCCAATTCCGCACGTCAGAAAGCTCGGCGATTCGTACGTCGGGATCTGGTGCGCCTTCGCGAATTGTCTGAACAATCCGCTCGCGATCGGATTGGGGCGTGCTCGCAGGCAGCGCGCGGCGAAGAAGGCGACGGAGATGGGTCGTCGACTCCTGCTGCTCAACTTGCGGTTGCGTGAGGAGTCGTGCGGCTTCTTCGACATGCCAAGGCTTGACCTGTTCGGCCTTGAGACTCTCGCAGAGCAACAACAACGGTAGCGAGATCGCCAGGGACCATTTGCTCCCGATGAGGTGATCCGCGAGCTTCGAGAAGCCCATTCCGGCATCGTCCAGGCATGCTTCTCGGAGTGCCTTCTCGATTGTCGACGCCACCAGAATGTGAGGTGTCCCACGACGCTGATCACGGTCGAATCGGTAGTGATAGCTCCAAAGTGGGTCATCGTGCCGAGCTTGGAAGGCCCCTTCATCAAGGAGCTCGCCGCCTAAGGAACCGGCTATCGCATCATGCCGCTTGACCCAATCCGGCCACTCAGAGCGTTGAGCTTCGAGCAAGAAACGGTCGAGCATCGAGACCGCAATCGCACCCCAAGTCTCTGGACCGTCGATGAGGAGGCGATCGAATCCAATGACGGTAGTGAAGAGGGTCTTAGAGATGATGCTAGCGCCCCAAACCCGGCCCGAATACCAGATGCGTGGATCGTCATACCTGGCAAGTTTCTTGTATACCTGAGCAGCTTGGTCTGAGAACCCAATCTGAACCAGGGGAATGATCGTAGCCAGGAGTCGCTGGACGATGAAGTAATCGTTGAAATAACGTTCCGAGGTATGCAGCAGATACTCGCGCACCCTCTCGTCCGGCAGAAGCTCGTCATCGGTGAGGAAGGCGATCGTCTTCTCGACCGATTGCGACTGCGGTTCCTGACCCCCCTCTCGGAGGATGTTCTCGCGATCGATCAGACGGTGGGCCTTGGTGAGTTTCTCGGTCACGTCTGCATCACCTCCAGTTCAAACTCCGTCACGACACGATGGAGCTGAGGGCCGAGCTCCCCACTGAATACCTGTCGCGGTAAATCAGAAATCTGCGTCGCCCACTGCCACGCCCGCAGGCCGATCGCGAGATGAATCGCCTCGAGAAGGAGTTGCTGAGGAAGCCTGGCGAGTTCTAGACCGCTTTCCGATCCCTCGATCAGCACGGCAACCGCATCGCTAGCGGCACCCGGGAACCGGTCGTACATCATGGTCAAGTATGTCTCTACCGGACCCCATTGGGCGCTATTTGCAACTGCCCTTTTTGCCCCACCGACGGCAGCCGTGCGGACCACGTAGTCCTGCCGATGCTCGTGGTCAGCGAGTCGGATGACTCTTTCGGCTAACCCAACGGGCCCGATGGACTCGATATCCGATATGATAAGATCAACGAGCGAGTATTCTCGGAGCCAATCGTGGAACCAGCGAACACTATAGGTACCTTGTGCGACCAAGACACCCTCGTGCAGCATCATCTGGAT
>JBAUOX010000454.1:0-1949 GCA_049579985.1 Isosphaeraceae bacterium
GGGCTGCAAGCTTGCGACGAAGTACCGTGTGGCCAGCGTATGCATCAAGCCTTATGCCGTGCCTCTCGCCGCGCGCCTGCTCGCGGGTTCGGGAGTCGCGGTCGGCACGACGATCGGCTTTCCTCACGGCGGCCACGCCACTGCGGTCAAGGTCTTCGAGGCCCGGAAGGCGATGGACGACGGCGCGTCCGAGCTCGATATGGTCATCAACATCGGTCAAGCCATCGGCGGCAGATGGGATGCGGTGGCCAGCGACGTCGCGGCGGTGACCAGAGCGGCCCATCAGCGCGGGGCGCTCGTCAAGGTGATCTTCGAGAATTGCTATCTCACCGACGAGCAGAAGGTGAGGCTTTGCCAGATCTGTGGCGAGGTGAGGGCCGACTATGTCAAGACCTCGACCGGCTACGGGAGCGGAGGAGCCACGCACGAAGACCTCATCCTGATGCGCAAGTCCGCGCCCCCGCACGTCAAGCTCAAGGCTGCCGGCGGCGTCCGGACGCTCGACGGCGCGATCGCCGTGGTCGAGCTGGGCTGCGACCGGTTCGGGGCTTCGAAGACCGCCGAGATTCTCGACGAGCTGAGATCGCGACTGGAGCTGTGACGGCGCGTTCACAGTGACGTGATCTTGCCGGTGAGAACGTCAGCCTCCGCAGCCGGGGTTCCGGCGCGCATGCGACGCAAGCTGCTCGACACCGCCTTCGGTGCCGACGACGAGCAAGTCGCAGAGGCCCAGAAACAGGCCGGTCTCGAAGACTCCGACCACCGTCTGGAGGCGGGCATCGAGCTCTTCAGGGTCGGCGATTTCGGCAAACCGGCAGTCGATGATCGCATTACCCCCGTCGGTCAGGAAGAGTTCACCGCTCGGGAGCGGGCGGATGCTGGTCTCTGCGCCCAGTCTTTGAAGCCGCCGCTCGGTGTGCTTCAGACCGACGCGACTGACCTCGACGGGGATGGGGATGTTCCCCAGACGATCGACGCGCTTGTCGTTGGTGATAATCGTCACGCGGCGTGCGGCGACGCAGGCGACGATCTTTTCACGCAGCAGGGCCCCGCCTCGGCCCTTGATCATCCGAAATTGGGGATCGACCTCGTCGGCACCGTCGAGGTTCATATCCAGGCTGCTGATATCGTCGAGCTCGCGGAGGGGAATGCTCAGGTGGTTCGCCAATACGGCCGTCGCCACGCTGGTCGGCACGCCGATGATCTTCAGACCGTCCTGCTCGCGTCGTTCACCCAGGCGCTGGACCATGAGCGCCGCCGTCGAGCCGGTGCCCAGCCCCACGACCATTCCCGACTCGACCAGGTCCGCCGCAGCCCGCGCCGCCCGAGCCTTTGAAGTATCTAGATCTTTATCCACCGCGCGTGCCCTTCCCGAAGTTGTTCAATGCGTGCCGGTTCGATCTCTAACTTCTGCCAGGGAAGCCGGTGCAGCTCACACGTCTCGTGCCGTGTAAGGCACCTGGCGCAAGTTGGGGTGCCCAGATTCGCCTGATTGTAACAGCCTGTCGGGCATGAGGCAAGCGACACATCAAACCAGGCTTTCCCACGTATTGCCCACATCCCACGTCGAGGACCCGGATCTTGCCATGATCAAGGGAGCGTGGGGTCAGACCCCACCTGCCCCCGGGCGACCGCGCAGCCTCCCGCATCCAGGCCGTTTCACGTGAAACGACGTAGACTTTGGGAGGGAGAGTGGCAGAGAGCGAGACGGCCTACGGTAGCACGGCCCCGACCCCACTTGCCCCTCCACCTGCCCCTTGACCCCACCTGCCCTTTGCGATGGGGAGCGCCTCTCGATGGGGACGGGTCGCAAAGCGCCGCCCCCTAATTCGGTTCTCCTGACTAAATACGTGGAGACCGCAGAGCAAGCCAGGAAGCGCGGCGATCTCGGCGTCGGGGTGCTTGGCCATTAGGTGAACGCTCTGCCACCACTGAAGTGGTGCAGCTTC